>CAIUKZ010000159.1 GCA_903899865.1 uncultured Bacteroidales bacterium
AAAGCATTTCCCTATGAGCGCTACAACTTTTGACAGCATCACTGTAAAAATTGTGAGCAACGAAGCTAAAATTTCGTATGAAGGTACATTTCTTGAAGCAAGTAAAAAGGATCAAAATCTAAATGACAGCTTACTTGGGTTTTTCAATGAGGGAGGAAAACATTACCCTATTAACATTGGGAAAGGCATACCAGACACATTGGTACGTCCGCAAGAGCCAAAACCGCCTTACAGCTACAACATTGAGGATGTGATGTTCGAAAACAAAAAAGACAAAATATCACTTGCAGGCACACTCACCATGCCTAAGAAAACTGGCGTATTTCCGGTAGTTATTCTTATTAGTGGCAGTGGCCCTCACAATAGAAATGAAGAAATGTATGGTCACAAACCGTTTTTGGTGATAGCCGACAACCTTGCAAAAAACGGTATTGGTTGTTTGAGATTTGATGACAGGGGAACTGGGCAGTCTGGGGGCAACTATCAAACTGCTTCAGCCGAGGATTTCAAAGAAGATGTTGAATCGGCACTCAATTATCTACAAATGAGACCGACTGTCGACAAAAATTCCATCGGGCTTATTGGTCATAATGAAGGTGCCATTATCGCTCAACTGACAGCAGCGAGCAGAACAAAGGAAATTAAATTCATGGTTTTACTTAATGGAGCTGGCATTCCATGTGATAAACTTCAATTGATGCAAAACGAGTTGATAGGCAAGGCTTCAGGACTTGACGAAAAAACGCTAAAAAAGAATTACACTCTCAATCGGGGCGCTTATGACATTGTCATGAAAAACAATGCTCCCGAAAAACTAAAAACTAAACTGACAGCTTATATGATGCAAGCATTGGCAGACACTTCCAAAAAAGTAGTAACACTGGCCGATGGAAAAATTGACTCTACAGTTGTAAAAAAAATGAAAGCAGACAGTGTTCAGCTTGCACTTGAGGTTGAAAAACGAGTGAACGAACTCTCCAGTCCATGGATGCAGCACTATTTGAAATATGAACCATCAAAAACACTGGAAAAAATCAAATGTAAAGTGCTGGTTTACAACGGAGAAAAAGACCTTCAAGTACCAGGAAAACCGAATATTGAAGCCATAGTTGCAGCGCTGCAAAAAGGAGGAAACACTAGCTATGACACTAAGCTATTCCCTAGCACCAATCATTTGTTGCAAAGTTGTAAAACCGGAGCACCACAAGAATATGAAAGAATAGAACAAACCATTGCTCCGCAGATGCTCACAGAAATGACCAAGTGGCTTGTTGAAACAAATGACGTACAGGCATATATGATGATTAAAAGCAACAATACTTCGGCAAGATAGAACAAATATAAACATTGATTAAAACCATATTATCCTCACTTATAACCAGGGGCTATTTCTAAAAAGGAATAGCCCCTGGTTATTACAAAATAGCTGCTAACCGATTATTTTTTTGTAAATTGCAGACATAATGTCGAACTAAAATATTGAGGTGTTGTTCAATACCTAAACACTCACAAGATAAAATGGCTACAGAAAAAACCGCTATCCTACTCCTTAATATAGGAACACCCGACTCTCCTCAGGTAAAAGATGTTCGTCGCTACCTTTCAGAATTTCTGAACGACCCCAAAGTAATAGACATCCCGTGGCTGATGAGAAAAATTCTTGTTAATCTCATCATTATACCATTCAGGGCACCAAAATCGGCCAAACTTTACCAACAAATATGGACACTCAAAGGATCGCCACTTTTATATTATTCTGAGAGCCTGAAAAATAAATTAAACAACTTGATGGACGATGACAACCAAGTTTTTCTATCCATGAGGTATGGCAACCCCAGCATCAAAAACACCATTCGTCAAATCCAAAACGACGGTTTCACTAAAATAATAGCAGTCCCTCTGTTTCCACAATGGGCATCATCAAGCACGCAAACAGCTATCAATGCTGTTCAGCGAGAAATTGGTAAATGGGAAACCAGACCACAGCTTAGAATGGTCAATCAATTTTATCATCACCCGCAATTTATCGATGCATTTGTTCACCGAATAAAAGAATTTGACCTTACCGCATACGACCACATCATTTTCTCCTACCACGGATTGCCCATCAGACACATCCAGGCTACTCACCCTGAAAATGACTGTGCTACATGCGCTTGCAACAACAACATGCCAACATGTGGTGAGTATTGCTACAAAGCCACCTGCTACGCCACCACCCGACTACTTGCTAAAGAGCTGGGTCTAACACCTAATCAATATTCACAAGGGTTTCAGTCAAGACTGTCAAAAAAATGGATTACACCTTTTACAGATGAGATTATACGAACAAAAGGACAGGAAGGTGTAAAAAACATTCTTGTGATAGCACCAGCTTTTGTAACCGACTGCCTTGAAACAATCATTGAAATTGGCATTGAATACAAAGAGCTATTCAAACAACACGGCGGATCATCCCTTGACTATGTACCAAGCCTTAATGACTCTGACAGATGGGTAAATGCATTGAAGAATATCATTGAAATTTAGTCCCCAACCCTCAAACATTGGCATTTTTATGCATCTGCAACCTCAGTAAACAGCAGATTACCCATGAACATATTTAACTTGAAATTGTTACATAAAACGATCAATATCAAATATGTTCAAGCCATGCCAACACTCCGATCTATTGAAAAAATCATAGTTCCACCACCTATACACTGGGTGGGCGACGGATTTAAAGTGCACAATTTTCTGCCGGGTGATGGTTCTCTGGACTTGCAGCGAATGAGCCCTTTTTTCCTGATGGATTATAATGCAAAAACATTTTTTGCACCATCGGCATCTCCACGTGGCGTAGGTGTACATCCACACAGGGGATTTGAGACTGTGACCATAGCCTATCACGGCAAAGTGGCACATCACGACAGTGCTGGTTATCACGGAGTGATAGGGCAAGGAGATGTACAGTGGATGACCGCCGCTTCTGGCATTCTGCACAAAGAATATCACGAAAAAGAATGGAGCAAAACAGGCGGTTGGTTTCAGATGGTACAGTTGTGGGTCAATTTACCTGCCAAGCACAAAATGAGCACGCCCAAGTACCAACCCATTCTGAATGAGCAAATGGGAAAACACCTGCTTCAAGACCAGAAAAGTTATGTGGAAGTGATTGCGGGAAAATACCACGAGGCAACTGGGACAGCAAGCACTTTTACGCCCATTGAAATGTACAATGCCAAACTAATTGGTGGTGGAGAAGCAACTTTTAGTTTCCCTAAGCAATTCAACACTGCATTTCTAATTATTGATGGGAAAGTGGAAATAAATCATTCAACTATCGAAACAGATCATTTGGTTATTTTTTCGAACGAAGACGGGGATATTCACCTCAAAGCAAATGAATTGTCTGTCGTATTAATCCTGAGTGGAGAGCCAATAAACGAACCGATTTTTCCTTATGGTCCGTTCCTAATGAATACCAAGCAAGAAATAATTCAAGCTTACAACGACCTAGAAAATGGCAAATTCGGACAGCTCGAAGAATAAAAATCATCAAACGACTAGATATCATACGTAACCAATAAATCATGCTTACTCCTATTCTATTTATAGGCCATGGTAGCCCTACAAACGCAATTGACAACAACGAGTACACCCGTACATGGAAAGAATTAGGTCAGCAACTCTCTACACCTAAATCCATTGTGTGCATCTCAGCACATTGGCAAACTGTTGGCACGCAAATAACAAGTCTGCTCAGACCACAAACCATACACGATTTCAGCGGATTTACTCGAAAATTATTTGAAACTCACTATTTAGCCA
>CAIUKZ010000160.1 GCA_903899865.1 uncultured Bacteroidales bacterium
AAACTCGTTTTTGCGTAGCAAGCCATGATCTACAAAGATACAAGTTAGGTTTTTGCCAATGGCTTTGTGTAGCAATACTGCCGCCACTGACGAATCCACGCCACCCGATAGTCCGAGTACCACTTTATCGTTGCCAAGTTGTGCTTTGAGCTCTTCCACGGTCGATTCTACAAACGAAGCTGGTGACCAGTCGCGGGCACATCCGCAGATATTGAGGAAGTTTTCTAGCAATTGCGTACCGTCTAAGGTGTGAAATACCTCAGGGTGAAACTGCACACCCCATGTTTTTTCGCCGTCTACTTTGTAGGCTGCTAGTTCTACATCGTCGGTGCTAGCTATTTTTTTGAAATCGGCAGGTATGCGGGTGATGCTATCGCCGTGTGACATCCATATCTGCGAACCAGGCGTGATGTCTTTCATCAATAAATCCGCATTGTCAATATACGTGAGATTGGCTCTGCCGTATTCGCGTGTGCCAGCGGACTCCACATTGCCACCCGAGGTGTAAGCCATGAACTGTGCTCCGTAGCAGATGCCCAACACAGGAAACTTGCCGCGTATCTGACTTAGGTCGGCTTTGAATGCTGTGGGGTCATAGACAGAGTAAGGGCTTCCAGAAAGGATAACGCCTTTTACATCAGTGGTGTCAGTGGGAAACTTATTGTAAGGCACTATTTCGCAGTATTCATTCAGTTCGCGCAGACGGCGACCTATCAACTGTGTGGTTTGAGAACCAAAATCGAAAATAATTATTTTTTCCATAATTTCTTGTAGGGGGATGATTTCCGACTGCAAAATTACGAAAAATATAGGTAGTATAACCCTCGTGGAGGGTAAAAAATGAAACAATGGACGTTTTGCCTGTGGCGTCATTTGCCTGCGGCGTTATTTGCTTCGCGATATTTTGCCTGCTGCGATATTTGCCTGTGGCGATATTTGCCTACGGCGATATTTGCTTCGCGATAGCGGCTTTGTGCCTTTGTGTCTTTGTGTTCAGAAAAAATGCAGACGGAACATGCGACGGATTTCAATTTTGAATTTTCAATTTTTCTTCCTGTTTCTATGTGGTTTGGTTTCTCCTTTATCACACAGCATTTTGCCGATAGTCAAACTATGTGTCCTTACTTTAAAGCGTATGTGTTTGTTAATGTGCCCTTTGTGTTATATAAAGTTCTTTTGTGCCTTTTGTGGTTTAATTTCCTCTTTTTGGTTCAATGTTAATTCATAGGGACAAAACCCAAGAAGGATTACCAGAAGGAATAGGCTACGCCAACTGTCAGCCCTCCACCCGAATACCAAGAACTGGAAAATTGTCCAAAATAGCTCACATAATTTTTCTTCACAAAGATTTTCATGCCAAGTAGCAAATCAAAAGTAGGATTGTATATTCCCCTGTTAAGTGGAATGGCTGTACACGTGCCAAAAGACGCTTCGCCACCGAAGGTCATTCCATCAGCGTGCCCCACACCCCCAGACACAAATAGCAACGAAGCTCCAAGTGGCGAATTCCCAAGGTTGGAAAACCGATGATTGTCCCATCCTAGCGTGCCATTTACGGTGGTAATCGAATCTCTAAATCTACTGAAGCTGCCCCTTTCTATGTACACATTGGGTTGTAAGCCATAATAATAGCTACTATTCATAAACTTGAAATTCACATCCACTTCGGCTGACAATCCTCCACCATAAAACTGATGATCAAACTTATAGTCACGCTGTGGGGTGGGTGCCCAATCTGGATCTCCAACAATCACCTCTTGGCTATGCACATTGGTGTTAAAAACTTGGTAATTACCAAAATAGCCATGCCCACCATAAAAAAAGGTCATCATCTCCAACTCCTTGTGTCCTGACACCGCAATGCTCGCATGATGACTGTATTCTTGTTCGTGAGTCATTTTTAGAAATGTATTCGAATACGAACCACTCACGGTAATAGGCACACTGGCAGAATCCTTACTTCCCGATTTGTCAAAATGAACAGGATTCACGCCACTGATGCCGTACCCATAATAGGTGGTGCAGCCAGTAAGTATTACAGCCGTAAATAACAGGGCAACAAGGTGTTTGATTGCTTTCATGGTGGTATGATGATGTTTTTGGCAAAGATATTTATAAAAATCTGATTCTGCAAAGCCATACGATGGGCTACACAAATACCTTGTTCTCGAAAACACAGACAAATTCTCTTCTAAATGTTAAATAAATGTTAAATAGCAAAAGTTAAGTAGTGGTAAAATGAGGCTGAGTTGTCTTATAGTTGACGGTAAAAATTCACACTGTAAGTTAAAGATGTGATAGTAGTTTAAAATACTCAAAATCAATCTTGTAGATTAATTATTATTAAGCCTGAATTAATTATTCGGAGTTTTTGAACAAAACGAACAAATGATTCCATGAAGGCAAACCCCGCTCTTGAAAGTACAAGGGTTTTGAAAAAAGCCTTGGCAACCATTAAGATAGCGATTCCACATTATAAAATGTGGAATATGGGGTTAAACAACATACTTTGCAAAGTGAGGAGTAAGCCGAAAATCCTTAAAGAGTAGGCACCATTATTAGTTTTATCAATGCAAAAAGGAGTTAAGCCGAAAATCCTTCAAAGAGTAGGCAAAAAAGCAAAAATCAAATAACAATGAAAAAACTTATTTTGACAAGCCTTTTGGCTTCAGCTGTTTTAGTAAACATGAGTGCACAATGGGCAGGGACGAATCCAGTATCAACTAATGCCAATGTACAAATTGGAGCAAAAGCAGTAGGCCCATACAAACTAACTTTCCCTGGCTTTTATAATTTCGAACAGCTTACTTTAGGCCAAATGGGAAATGGTAATTGTGGCATTGAGTTTGTTAACCACTCTACTGCCACTGAATCTTATGGAGTAAAGTTATTGACCAATATTGACACGGGAGTAGAAGGGTTGCAAATCCAAACAGCAAACAAATCAACCACCTATCCATTGACTTATTCTACTAAAATGACGGTTAAAGTTGACGGTAATGTAGGAATAGGGACAATAACGCCGACAGAAAAACTTGATGTAGTAGGTAACCCCGTTTTTGGAGCTTCTGTAGAAAGAGTGTCAGTGGGTTCTGGTAGTCTTGGATTTAATAGAAAAGTTGCAACTGGGAGCATTTATAATTCCGGTGCTAGTGCTTATCAATTTCAGCACACTGGGAATTCATATAATAGAAATGACATTCTAGCTCTTCAAGTTTATGCAACTAATGGCACACAAGTTACAGACAGGGCGTTTGTGGTTAATGGACTAGGCAATGTCGGAATCGGAACCATTTCTCCTCAATACACACTCCATGTAGCAGGAACTTTTAATGTAGCAGGTGCAACTACTTTGTCTAGCCTTAACGTTACTGGAGCAACTACTGTGGGAAGTTTTAAAGTTTATCAGACGGATAATCCAAGTTTAACTGTTGAATCAAGTTATTCGAGTGCAACACTAGGAGTTGCTTCTTGTAATGGCTGCTACTCTGATTTTGCTCAAAGGGGTGATATTGTTTTAAGAGCGATGGGATATGCTAAACATATTTTATTCAGTGTGCCTAATTTTCGTAATGATGCCAATGGATATGTTGGATTTACTGACGAGATAAATGGAACATGGTGTAAATTTAAAAATAATAAAGTTGTAAGCATTAATGGATCAGTTGGTATTGGAACTGAAACTCCTGACGCAGCTCTAACAGTAAAAGGAACTATTCATGCTACTCAAGTAAAAATCGACCTGTCAGGAGCTTTGGCCGACTACGTATTTGACAAAAACTACAAGCTAATGGATCTTAAAGATGTAGAAAGCTATGTAAACGAGCACAGCCACCTACCAGAAGTGCCATCTGCGAGTGAAGTAGCTACAAACGGTATGGATCTAGGTGAAATGCAAAACAAAATGCTTCAAAAAATCGAAGAGTTGACTTTGTATGTTATCAAACAACAAAAAGAGATCGATGCGTTAAAAGCTACAAACGGTAAGTAAGCATAATTTTTTCACAATTAATTCATTAAAAAACGATGAAAAAAATAATTAAGTATATATTCGCACTGATCTTCTTTTCTTCATTTCTTGTCGATGCAAGCGGTCAAATACAGACCGTCACTATTGGAAGCACGAATGGAAGGACTGTGAGACAATATTGTAATCAAAGGACACCTTCTTCTAGTGTAAATTGTTACCCTCCTCAAGATGTAACCAATTTTAAACAAGTGTTATATGAGTGTGCTTTAGATCAAACTAATGGTATGCAGTCCATTACAGATAAGTTCTTCTTTGATTTAAATTTAAGTACTTTGCCTATTAATGCATGGATTGAAAGTATTGTGATTCATTCATCAGGAAAATTTCTTGAAAACACTTCTCAACTTTACCCAGGATATACTCCTCCTAAACCTGTAACGGAAGCTGACACCGCATATAATGATGTGTTTATCAATGGAGTAGAACATAATGGTAATACATTGATCTCAACTTCATATGATATCAATCAGTATATGGATCAAGTAGGACTAAATGGAGCAATGTTTACTCCAAATAAAACCATTATAATTCCAGTAATTTCTAATATGATTCCACCTCCAAATACAATTGGTCGAATTAGTTGTGGAGGTGTAAATTTGTCTTATGTAACATTTACCGCAACTGTGTCATACTCTTTGGTTAATAATGACATAACTGGTTTAGGTGTTGAAGATTTAGGATGTAGTAATTACAAGCTAACATGGGATGCATTAGGAGGTGCCCTTTTTTATAATATTTATGTTGATGGGATATTTTTCCAATCTTCGACGACCAATTCTGCAACATGTAATTTGCCTAGTGGTCAACTTGTTGTTACAGCAGTTAATCCTGCTCAAACATTTGCAAAGAGTCAAATTGTTAATATTCAACCTAAAACAAATGTTCAAACTACAGATCCAGCATACAATTTAGGAGCTGGTTCGTATGATAATCAAGTTGTGAGAACATATAACACTGGGCGAAATTTGGTTAATGGATTTACGTTTACAGCAACAAAAAGTTCGGTATTCACACTCGCCGCTACACCTGATTGCTCTGGAGACAGGGTGATACGTAATGACGAAGCATCCGAACAGGAATTAAAGCCAGAGTCTGATAGCAAAACTATCTCCAACTCTTGTTTCCCTAACCCTACTCATGGCGAATTTAAAGTGCGTATGGATCTTCCTGAAAATCAGACTTCGGAGATACGTGTGTATGACAGCATGGGTAAACTAGTGAAAACCGTGGTAGCTAGCACTACAGAGACTTTGGTTTCTATAGAAGATCAGCCAGCTGGTATCTACTTCGTTCGCTACACAGTGGATGGAAAAGATCAAAGTGCTAAGGTTGTGAAACTGTAATAAATGCTTTAAGCGTTGTAAATACCCTTCAATTTTTCGGCTGAATACCCGCTGTGGTGTTCAGCCGATTTTTTATGTGTAAAAATGAGCATTGGTATTAAAGTCTATGAAAAAGTCAGAATATTTTGACTTTTTCATAGACTTTAATGCAAAATAGGATAATAGATGACCACAAAAGTCACAAAAGAAAG
>CAIUKZ010000161.1 GCA_903899865.1 uncultured Bacteroidales bacterium
AGTTTTTCACTATTTGATTCAGAAGTTATTTTCTCCACTTTTATTGTGGAATAATCAAGTAATTCAGGAATCTTACCAAGATGAAACTGATATGTTGAACCCCCTTTTACTGATGTATTACCACTCGCAACATTTAATTGGGAAATTATATATAAATAGTCTTCGTCATTAATAAAACAATCGGCACTTGAACCTGAATAATTTACATTTTGATTAATTTTTAACATCGATTCATTACTGAATTGATTACTAAAAATCTGTTCTCGAAGGTGACCGCCTCTTTTTACTTGACTTGCAAGTTTGGATGACATACCATGTTTACTCATAGTTACTTTTGTTTAATCAAAGCTAGATGAAAAACATGAGGTTAGCAAATCTACTATTGTAACACCGGACTATTCTACCTTTCTAATACCCCGTCCCTTCCTCCCTCCCCCTGTATCCTCCTACGAAATTGACGGTTATGTTGGGAGAATTGGTCGTCAATCCCTGTGATGTAGTCAAAGATTAATTTTGTTAGATTTTGTCTTCAAAAATTTTAGAGAAAAATTTTAGGAATTTCACAACCCTTACTGAATGTAATAATATCCACTATTTTCCGTTGCAACTGGCAATGGGGGATTTTGAACATAGGATATTAAAAGAGATTCGATGTCTTGATAGAATCAGATACAACTACTTTGTAGAAAGAAAGTTTAATGCACTCAATGAAATGGATGAGATTGACTTTATCCTTGAATATTCTCGACTTGTTTTGTTAAATAGAAGAGATTTGATTGATGAATTGAAGAAAGAACATTTTCTAAAAATTGTTCGGATTCATCCTGAAAGTAGAACCATTCCCGTTCACAGGGTTCTTAACTACTGGCAAACCATTCAATTTAATTCAAATTAACCATCTATGTCGACACAAAACAAGATAGAGAAGATTGTAGATTACCTATATCGGAAATCACTCTTAGAAATGAAATTTAGACATCCATCAAGATTTGATGAGTTTAAAGACTACTTAGACCTCATCGGAAAAAGTGAAATTGATGTAGAAAGTCAAAAAAAGGAGTTTCATAAACTCATTTTTACCACAAATCTTAGAAAAAATGAATGGATGAGGTTCGCAACAAAAGAGGAATGTCAGGTATTATTTGACAATTTTGACCTCATTCATAGAGAAAATCCAACAAAAAATATTTGAAAATTTTGATAAAATTGGATAAAAACGCCTCTTTTTCGGGTGTTTTGAGTTGATTTTATGGGTAAATTGTTTTACTCATTGTTATACTCAAAAAGAAAACCCTTACTTAACTTGTTGTTAAATAAGGGTTTAACTTTTTTTGATGTGGTACCTCCAGGAATCCCCGAAAGGGTTTTGTTGATTTCTTGATTTAGTACATTCCTTTTATTATCAATGTTTTATGGTTTTTATTGATTATATAATTTGATTGTTTTCCCTATATTTGTTTTACTGAATGTTTTACTGAATGAAAAAATACTCAAAAAAGACAATTATACGAGAAGACCTCATCAACAAGTCAGGTGAGTGTCCAATAGTTATAAGATACATCTACGACAGAAAAACGCTAATTATTCCAATTGGTCTGACAATACGACCTGATGGATGGGATGAAAATCTTGGATGTCCAATTCCTGCAAAAACACCCAATTTCAAATTAGTTTATAGACAAATCACTTCAAAAGAAGATGAGGTAGACTCTAAAATAAATCAGTTTCTAAGTGAGTTTGGACAATACCCTACGACCAAAGAGCTCAAAAATATTTTATCAAATAACCAACCTCTTAAACCAAAAGTAAGTGGTAAACACTCAGTAAGTAATTTATTTAATGAGTTTATTGAATTATCTAAGAGCGAAGAGAAATCAAGCACCAATACTATCAAAGTATTTAAGAGTTGTTATATCCACTTTGTAAATTTTGAGAGAACAACGAACTCTTCTATTTCCGTAGATGAAATCAACAAGGATTTAATGATTCAATTTCAATCTTA
>CAIUKZ010000162.1 GCA_903899865.1 uncultured Bacteroidales bacterium
GTTGATTTTTGTGTGTTTGGTCATAGACATATTGCTTTGGACATGCAACTAAAAGGGCAAAAACGTGTTGTAATATTGGGAGACTTTGTATCGATATTTTCGTATGGTGTATTTGATGGTTCAAGCTTTTGTTTGGAGTATTTGGACTGATCATTTTTCAATCAAATGATTATTATCTAGCAACAGAGTCGAATATCGTGCTCTGTTTTTTTATTTAATATAGCATGTTTTGTTGAAAACAAATCGTACTTTCACGTTCAAATGTGTTCTCTACTTAAAGCTACGTGTTTGTCTATTTCTGGCGACAGATTTCCCACAATAAACATCTCCTTGTTTGTCAGAATTAACTTAGTCTGACACGTTTCATGTTTTAAAATTTGACTTTTTGATTGAATTTATTTATCAACTATAAATATTCATTAATATTGAATTTGTATTCAAAAACCTCTATTGACGTTTCAGAAGCGATAATCCGAAACTATAGCACTTCGTTTTATTGGTCGTCATTATTCTTTAAGAAAGATGTAAGAGAAGCGATTTTTGCTATATACGGTTTTGTACGCATTGCAGATGAAATTGTAGATTCATTTCAGGAATATGATCAGCAGTCATTGTTCGATAAGTTTGAAAATGATTTGGAGGATGCTTTTCGGCTGGGAGTGAGTATGAATCCAGTTTTGAATGCTTTTGTTGCGGTTGTAAATCAGTATCGCATTGATATGAATCATGTGAATGCTTTTATGAACAGCATGCGTGCAGATTTAAATAAGCGAGACTATGTTACTGATGAGGAGATGGATAGCTATGTTTATGGTTCGGCAGAAGTAGTCGGGTTGATGTGTTTAAAAGTGTTTTGCAATGGAGATAATGCAACATATAACAGTTTGGAACACAGTGCAATTAAACTAGGTTCTGCTTTTCAAAAGGTGAATTTCCTTCGAGATATTAAGACAGATATGCAGGAACTTAATCGGTCTTATTTTCCTTCCATCACAGAATTGACACTTACCGATACTGCCAAAGCATCTATCATCTCTAGTATAGAGGCGGAGTTTAATGAGGCTATCAAAGGCATAAAGGCTTTGCCTAAAGATGCCCGGCTTGCTGTACTTATTGCTTACTATTATTATGTCACCTTGCTTGATATAATCAAGCAATTATCTGCAAATGAGATTGCTAGCCGCAGAGTGCGAGTGTCAAATACTCATAAGTTTTTTTTGATTATAAAAGCCTATTTTAATAATTCGTTCATTGTATGGAGTCACAGGTAGAAAATAATGTTATTTTAGTTGATATTCAAGATGAACCCCAAGGTGTGATGGAGAAGATGGAAGCTCATCGGAAGGCATTTTTACACAGAGCAGTGTCTGTTTTTGTGTTCAATACCAAGGGCGAATGGCTGTTGCAACGAAGAGCAAATGATAAGTACCATTCAGGAGGATTGTGGACAAACAGTTGTTGTACACACCCTTTTCCTGGTGAGTCCAATGCTCAGGCTGCAAGTAGACGATTACAGCAAGAGATGGGATTGGATGTACCGCTCACTGAGATTTTTGAATTTATATACAAGGAGATGTTGGACAATGACCTGACTGAACATGAATATGATCATGTGTTTGTGGGTGTTTCGGACATGCAGCCTTCTGTAAATACGGATGAAGTGATGGAGTATAGATATATCAACTATTTGGATTTGAAAACCGAAGTACAGCATTCGCCCGAGAGATTTACCTATTGGTTTATGAAAATAATGGATCAGGTGTTTCATACATTTAATGAAAAACAATGATACAGGCAAAGAGAGATTTAAATTTTTCGACGGTTCGTACTGCATTAATCTTATTTTACACAGTCGGAACAATAGGTTTTCTTGTTCCCAGTACGTTTGATTTTTTTAAATCAATTATATCTTACGCTCTAATTTTTAATTTTGTATTGCTTGCATTTTTTTGTGATCATACTACAGACCGTAAGCAGGTCTTGGTTTTTGGCTCCATTTATTTGCTAGGCATGTTGATAGAAGTGTTGGGCGTGCAGACCAAAGTAGTTTTTGGTGATTATTGGTACGGTGATGCTTTGGGACTGAAAGTTGCTGGTACACCGTTGCTCATAGGCCTCAACTGGTTGTTTCTGGTGTATACCACTTCTTCCTTGTTTGAGAAATATAGCTTTCACTGGATGATAAAGGTGTTACTTTCTTCACTCACTATGCTGATCTATGATATTTTGCTTGAACAAATTGCACCACATATTGATTTGTGGTACTGGAAAGGGCAAGTGGTACCTTTTCAGAATTATGTGGTTTGGTTTGTTGTTGCCGTATTATTTCACGTTATGATAGTCTATTTTAATGTTAATACCACTAATAGAATGTCGAAATTTATTTTGGTGATACAGTCTGTGTTTTTTTTATTCATCTATTTGCGATGTATATGCATGACAGTTTTATAAATAAGGCTTCACCTTCAGTTTTCAAATATTTATTGAACAAATTATAATTCCAATTATGAAAATCAAACTACTTTTCCTTTTCATTCTAGTGTGTGTAGTGATGCCTGCAGATGCAGCATCCAATTATAAACCAATAGTTTACCATGCTTATGT
Organism: uncultured Bacteroidales bacterium; assembly: GCA_903899865.1. Taxonomy (GTDB): domain Bacteria; phylum Bacteroidota; class Bacteroidia; order Bacteroidales; family Paludibacteraceae; genus Paludibacter. The sequence goes on from CAIUKZ010000162.1 coordinate 2,605, forward strand.
AACCAATTCGATAGGAGAATGGAAAAAAGTTGTTGATAAAATTAGAAGCGATAAGACCATAGCCAATGCAGAAAAGCTGGAGTTGCTCAATTATGAATATGGTTATGTAGGATGGTGCGTGATGAACAATAAAGACAATGAAGCACAGTCGTATTTGGATCATGCTGTAAAAATTGCCGAGGAACTGGAAAATGATAAATTTGAACTAGCACAAATCAAGGCCTACAAAGCAGCCTTGTGGGGATTTCAAATAGCACTATCCTATTACAAGGCTCCTTTTTTAGGTTTTGAATGTGTGGATTTTGCAAAGCAATCCGTTCAACTCAACAAGAACCATTATTTGGGCTATTTGCAGATGGGTTATATTGACTTTTTTCTACCATCGGTTTTTGGTGGTTCTAAGACTAGAGCCATCAATAATTATATCATTGCCGAAAAACTTTTAGAAAAGCAATTGAACGGTTCGTTGAAAGATTGGAATTACATCAATATTCTTGTAACCATCGTTCAGGCTTGTCAGTCATTAGGTCAAAATGCTAAAGCCAAAGTGTATCATGATAAAGTCATGAAAGTAGAACCAACTTATAAATGGGCGAAAAGTGATTTGATAGATAATCTTCAAAACAGGACAAAAAATTAGGTGGATGGGTAAGCAGGTATTGATAGTTGGCGCTGGTGTGGGTGGATTATGTTCTGCTTTACGGTTGGCATCCAAAGGGTATAAGGTGAAGATTCTTGAAAAAAACAGTCAAGCAGGTGGACGGTTGAATCAGTTGAAGAAGGATGGGTTTACCTTCGATATCGGTCCAAGTTTTTTTAGCATGTCTTATGAGTTTGAAGAGCTGGCAAGGGATTGTAATATCGTTTTGCCATTCGAATATCAAGCCTTAGACCCTCTCTATTCGGTTCATTTTCATGGAAATAATACGCCTTATCGATTGTATAAAGACATTCATCGCTTGGCCGAGCAGTTTAAGGATATTGAGCCTGACTTTGAACGGAAAATGAAACGATATTTGGATGAATGCAAGTCGGTGTTTGACGAGACGGTGGATGTGGTTATCAAACAAAATTTTGATTCATTGATTCATTACATCATTTCCCTGTTGCGAGTTCACCCTAAGCACCTTCCGAAATTAATGCGTACGTTTTGGCAAGAGGTAGGACGCTATTTTTCATCCTCCGAAGTGCAACAAATATTGTCCTTGGTGTCTTTTTTCTTGGGTCGTACTCCCTTTGAAACTCCCGCTGTATTTACACTTTTGTCATACACTGAATTTGTGCACGATGGCTATCACAATGTCAAAGGTGGGATGTATAAAATTGTGGAAGGCTTTGTAGATGAGCTTAATAAAATGGGTGTGGTAATTGAGTATAACACAGAAATCATCGATTTTCAACCTCGCAATGGCAAAATAAGTGTATTGATAGATTCCAATGGTAGAGTGCACAACTCAGATGTTTTCCTAATCAATGCAGATGCTGCGGTGTTTAGAGGACGAGTGATGCGCCAAAAATCATTCGACGAACATCACTTGTCCAAGATGAAGTGGACCATGGGCTATCTCACGTTTTATTTGGGGCTCGATACAAAATTACCGCATGTAGATCATCATAATTTTTATCTGGGTGCTGATTTTAGAGCCTATGCGGAGAAGATAACTCAGCATCCTGACAACCTAGATAATCCCTACTATTATGTAAATGTACTTTCAAAACATAATGCAGAATGTGCTCCTGAAGGTTGCGAAAACTTATTCTTTGTGTGTCCTGTGCCTTCCTTGCAACTTAAATCTGATTGGAGTGATAGGGATAAGGTGGTCAACGGTATCATCGACGATTTTTCCCAAAGAATAGGTGTTGATGTAGCCTCACATATCATTTCCAAAACCATCTACACACCACACGAATGGGCCAAAATGGTGAATCTTCAATATGGTAGTGGCTTAGGATTGTCACATGATTTGGGTCAGATAGGAGGCTTCCGTCCGAAGAATGTAGACGAGAAATTTTGCAACCTGTTTTACGTGGGTGCATCTACCACACCAGGTGCGGGGATACCCATGGCTGTCATCAGTTCAAAACTGACTTGTGAACGGATTGAAGAGTTTTCATCTGTTAATAATTAAATCATTGTTGTCCGGTAAAACTTTCATGAGATAGAAATAAGAAGAGGAAACCTCCGAAGAAATTTCCTCTAATGAACTAATTTTGTATTGGAACCCAAAATTAGAATCATGAGCAAA
>CAIUKZ010000163.1 GCA_903899865.1 uncultured Bacteroidales bacterium
ATACTCCAAACAAAAGCTTGAACCATCAAATACACCATACGAAAATATCGATACAAAGTCTCCCAATATTACAACACGTTTTTGCCCTTTTAGTTGCATGTCCAAAGCAATATGTCTATGACCAAACACACAAAAATCAACCTCATGTGCATCCAAATAGTTCTTTGCAAATACGACAAGACGCTCATTGTCTTCACCTAGAAATTTATTTTCCACACACATCACTTTTTCTCTGTTTTTCATTGACCACCAGAAACCAAATGTTTGTCCCCATTGCGCTGGAATGTACCTGAACATTCGTTGACAGGCTTGGCTGTGAAAAATTTTCCTTATCACCGAAAACCCTTTTTCTTCTACAAAAAGACCATCGCCATGAGCCAAATAAAACACTTTATCACCAAGTTTCACAGTCTCTGGTTCACGATGGACAATCAATCCTATTTCCTGCTCCAAATAACCAAAGGTCCAAATATCATGATTGCCTGTAAAAAAATGGACTTCTATGCCCCTATCAACCAATTCTGCCAATTTGCCCAAAAACCTGACATAACCTTTAGCTACCACTGTGCGATATTCATACCAAAAATCAAACATATCACCCAACAGGTAAACTGCTGTGGCATCAGCCTTTACACTATCCAGCCAATCAACTATTTTTTTCTCATGTGCACGCCTATCTTTTATCAATAATGATCCAAGATGCGCATCCGAACAAAAATAAACCTTCATTTGATATCGCTTACAACATTTTTTTACCATTATTACTTCACTGAGACTATCATTCAATAGGCTACAAAAATCCTAACTCCAATTGGGCTTCTTCGCTCATCATGCTTTTATCCCACGCTGGTTCAAACACAATCTCAACTTCCACGCCTTTTATCCCATCCACACTCTCAACTTTCATTTTCACATCCTCTACAATAAAATCTACCGCAGGGCAGTTGGGCGCAGTTAAAGTCATTACTATATTGGCAATACTATCTTCCGTAATATCTATCTTGTATATCAATCCTAAGTCATAGATATTCACTGGTATTTCGGGGTCATAGACTGTTTTTAACATCTTGACTATTTTTTCTTCTCTTTCTAAAAATTCATTCATCGTTAATGGTATTTAAAAAATTCTAACTGTTTTTAGAAAATAACAAAAGTATGGCATTAATAGTTGCCATGCACAGTTATAAATCTACAGATTTCGCCATTCAACATACATAAAAATGACAACTACTCCTCCACCAGTCCATCTAAAGCAGGATGAGAAGCAGCTATTTTGCCATTGACAATGACACATGCCTCTACTTTGGCTTTCACACTCACTTTATTATCACTCTTTCGGAAAATATCTTGATGAAAAACGTACTTGATCCCCTCCTTTTTGACATAAAGTTTACAAATAGCTGTATCACCAGGTTTGAGAGGAGTTTTGTAAGCTATTTCAATTCGAGCCACTACAGGGTCTACCCCTTGCTCATGCAGGTCTGCGAAACTCACATTTCTGCTTTCCAAAAATTCATGACGTGTGTGTTCCAAATAGTTCTGATACACCGAGTTATTTAAAATACCTTGAATGTCGCATTCATAGTCGCGAACCTTAATCTCTAATTCAAAAATGTACATGTTATTGAAATATTTGAAAAAATGCTATGTGTTACTTTTGACGAATAAATATTTGAATTGGCGTACCAGTAAAATCATATTTGGCACGAATTTTATTTTCTAAAAATCGGCGATATGGATCCTTTACGTATTGAGGCAAATTAGCAAAAAACAAAAACGTGGGCACCATTGTGTTGGGCAACTGAGTTACATATTTGATCTTAATGTATTTTCCTTTTAGAGCTGGTGGCGGATAATTCTCAATAATAGGCAACATATACTCATTGAGTTTGGCCGTTGGAATTTTGCGTTGTTTATTTTCGTAGACCGTAACGGCGGTTTCAAGCACTTTGAGAATACGCTGCTTGGTCATTACTGAGGTGAATATAATGGGAAAATCCACAAAAGGCGCTAGGCGTTCACGTATTGTTTTTTCGTATTTTACAATATCATTCGACTCCTTGTTTTCAATCAAATCCCACTTATTTACACACACCACAAAGCCTTTTCTATTTTTTTGAATTAAAGAAAAGATATTTAAATCTTGGCTTTCAATGCCACGTGTTGCATCTATCATCAGAATACTTACATCCGAATTTTCTATGGCACGTATAGATCTTACCACGGAGTAATACTCCAAATCTTCATTTACTTTTGCTTTCTTACGAATACCAGCAGTATCTACCAAATAAAAATCATGACCAAACTTATTAAACCTAGTATAAATAGAGTCACGCGTTGTTCCCGCTATCTCGGTGACGATGGTTCGCTCTTTGCCCATAAATGCATTGACAATGGATGACTTACCTGCATTAGGACGACCCACCACAGCAAAACGAGGCAATTCAAGATCAATATCCTCTATCACATCGGGTTTGAGATGTGTTAGTATTCTATCCAACAAATCACCTGAACCTAGTCCATTGATAGCTGAAATAATCTGAGGCTCACCCAAACCGAGTTTATAAAATTCTGGCGCTTGATACTGCCACTCATGAGTATCTGCTTTATTAGACACTAAGATTACTGGCTTGGTAGCCCTTCTAAGTATCTGAGCAACTTCAACATCAAAATCGGTTATTCCATTTTGAATATCCACCAAAAACAGAATCACATCTGCTTCTTCGATGGCCAATACCACTTGTCGTTTGATTTCATCTTCGAATACATCTGATGAATTAATCACCCACCCACCGGTGTCAATAACCGAAAATTCACGACCATCCCACTCGCATTTTCCGTATTGACGGTCACGAGTAGTTCCAGCTTCTTCATTTACGATAGCTCTCCGACTGCTTGTAAGTCGATTAAAAAGAGTTGATTTCCCTACATTAGGACGACCAACAATAGCAACAATATTTCCCATAATCTAATAATATCTAAAGGTTTAGATATTCACATTCCATTTAATCTTCAAGACAGATTTTCACAAATCATGCTTGTGGGTGCAAATACTTTATAATGAACCGCAAAGGTACGGTTTTAAATCGAATTCGAAAACAAACAACAAAAAGGTTCTATAACAAATTAGGTGGGTGAAACCAAAGAAAAAGTGAAACCACAAAAGGTCACAAAAAACATATCACATTGAACACATTGAGAAATTCAGTCATTAAAAAATAAGGACACATAGTTTGCCTTTCGGCAAGTTGGTCGATAACAAAGAAAAAACCAAACCATATAGATATATAGTTGGGGATAGAAATTTCACCTACGGCGTCTGATATGATGATTTTTTGAACACGAAGACACGAAGACCAAAGTCGCTTTCGCAAAGCAAATATCGCCGTAGGCAAAATATCGCGCAGCTACTATCGCCGAAGGCAAATATCACGAAGTAAATATCACGCAGCTACTATCGCCGCAGGCATTAATATACTCGCCATGCTCGGCGCGCACAAAAAAGGTCAAACAAAACAAATTGCTTGACCTTTCTTCTAAATGTGGGCGTTGAGGGATTCGAACCCCCGACCCTCTGCTTGTAAGGCAGATGCTCTGAACCAGCTGAGCTAAACGCCCGAAAAAC
>CAIUKZ010000164.1 GCA_903899865.1 uncultured Bacteroidales bacterium
CAACACATAGGTCACATATAAAATTGATAATTGATAATTGATAATTGATAATTGATAATTGATAATTGATAATTGATAATTGATAATTGAAGGGAAATTTTAAATACCAATAACACACATAGTTTATTTTTCGTCAAATAGAATGAATGACAAAGAAAAAACCAAACCACATAGGTACAAAGATGGGGATAGAGATTTTGCATGCTGCATACAATAAAACATTTTTTGAACACGAAGACACTAAGGCACGATGTCGCTATCGCCATAGGCAACTATCACTCTGCAAATATCGCCGTAGGCAAATATCACGAAGTAAATATCGCGAAAGGCAAAATATCGCGTAGCAAATATCGCGTAGCAAATATCGCCATAGCCAACTATCACGAAGTAACTATCACCAAAAGTATTTACCCATCTAAAACGTTATAAAGCCATTTTTCTCTGCCTCGAAAGCCTATCCTTTGCATTTCTCCCATTTCCATACACCACTTTACAGTTTTTATCTCTATTTTTGCATTTGCAATTAGAAACACTGATTTTGAAAATAATTATAGACACTTATATCCCTTATATCAAGGGAGTTTTGAAGGATGTAGCTGAGGTGGAATACCTGTCTTACAAGCAAATGACGCCTGTCTCCGTGGCTGATGCAGACGCACTGATAGTCCGAACTCGCACACAATGCAATGAGGCTTTGCTTGCTGGATCTAAAATCAAGTTTATCGCTTCGGCCACCATCGGGTATGACCATATCGATGCTCGTTATAGCTCGGAACATGGCATAAGATGGACCAATGCACCTGGGTGCAATGCCTTATCTGTGGCTCAATACATGGCTTCGGCATTAAGTCTATTGGCTCAAAAAAACAATTTCGACCTAAGCTCTAAAACTATGGGCATTGTGGGAGTTGGGGCTGTGGGGAGCAAAATTGCTGAACTGGGCAAGTCATTCGGCATGAGGGTATTACTCAATGACCCACCGCGTGCAAGAAAAGAAGGAAACGAGGGATTTGTATCACTTTCTGAAATTTGCAAGCAGGCTGATATCATTAGCTTTCACACCTTGCTCAATGTATCCGGAGAGGACACCACCTTGCATCTAGCCAACGACGTTTTTTTTAATTCATTGGAACGAAAACCGATTATCATCAATGCCTCCAGAGGTGAAATAGTGAGTACTTCTGCTTTGCTAAAGGCTATGGAAGATGGCAAAGTAAGCGATGTGGTCCTTGACTGCTGGGAAAATGAACCGAACATCCACCCTGAACTATTGCACAAAACAGTCCTAGCAACACCACATATTGCGGGTTACTCGGCAGAAGGGAAGGCCAATGCCGCCACACAAAGCGTACAGGCTGTAAGTCGGCATTTCGGATTAGGGCTGGATGACTGGGAAGTGCGAGACATCCCCGAAGCTTATGACATTGACTTTTCCAGCAATACCGACATACAACAGTTTTTTCTAGAAACCTATGATATTGAAGCAGATAGTATGCGTTTGAAATTTTCTCCAGAAACATTTGAGAAGCAACGGTCACACTATCCATTTCGGCGAGAACCACGAGCCTATCTGAGTCAGATGAGTGATGAATTGAAGGAAAAGTTTTTGGGGCAGTTTCCTCTGTTTAGGGATTAATTTTGGGGTTATTGGGGTTATTGGGTTCATTAGTTTATAAAGTTCATAGGGTTAATTGGTTATGGGTTTATAAAGTTTATGGAGTTTATAGAGTTTATAGATTCTGAGTATCATTTTTCAATCTTCAATCTTCAATCTTGTTACTAAACATGAGACAAATTCAGTTTATCATTGCTTTTCTTATATGCTCAATTTGGGTAAATGCTTCGTCACCTACCGAAAATATGGTGAACAATGCATTATTGGACAATGCAAATATCAGTCTGATGGTGAGGGATTTGAAGACTGGCGAGACACTCTATTCCATTCGCCCAACACACAGTGCCATGCCGGCATCTACCATGAAACTAATTACCACTGCTACTGCTTTGGAAATATTGGGAAAAGATTTCAGATTCAAAACTGACCTGCTTATCAATGGAAAAGTAAGTGCCGACAGCACACTGGATGGAGATATCATCATCAGTGGAGGCGGTGACCCTACGTTGGGTTCTTCGCGTATGGGTGATACCGATTTTCTTAACAAATGGGCACTGGCAGTTAAAAAAGTAGGGATCAAAAAAGTCAATGGGAGCATCATTGCCGACGAAGCGCTGTTTGACCATGAAGGTGTGAATCCGGCCTGGCTATGGGATGACATGGGCAACTACTATGCAGCTGGGGCTTATGGACTGGCATACATGGACAACCAATTTCAACTGGTATTGAAGTCCAATGCGCCTGGTACTCGTCCGTCCATTTTGCGAACCATCCCTGAAATTCCAGAACTAGAATTTGACAATCAGTTAACCTGTGGTAATATCAATTTTGACAGTGCATTCTTCCATGCTGCGCCAAAGTCCAACATCAGAAGTATCTACGGAAAGATTCCTGCCAACAAAGCCGAATTTATTGTAAAAGGAGATATCCCCAATCCAAGCTTACTGCTTGCAAAACACTTTCAACATCAGTTAAGTGGACTAGGCATTGAGGTAAAAGGACTGCCTAAAGTCAATTCAGACACATTGCTGAAGGGCGACACCATTTTCAGACTGTATTCACCCACTTTGAAAGACATCATTACCGAAACGAATGTAAAAAGTAATAATCTCTATGCCGAGCACCTTTTCAGATTCTTAGGTTCCACCAAGGCACGTCAAGGCAATGCTGCCTGCGCTATCAAAGTCATCAAGGAATACTGGAAAGACAAAGGACTGAGTACCGACCAGCTGTTTCTCAATGATGGTAGTGGACTCTCACCAGCCAATGGGGTGTCAGCCAAATTTTATGTTGACCTACTCACCTACATGCGCACCAAAAGTAAGAATGACAGCACATTTTACCATTCACTTCCCGTGGCTGGAGAATCGGGCACGCTCAAAAACTTCCTCAAAAATACCTCACTGCAAGGCAAGGTACATGCCAAAAGTGGCACCATTGCGCGGGTAAAATGCTACGCTGGTTATTTGGACACTAGCACTCAGAGCTTAGCATTTGCTATCCTTATCAACAATTCGAATGGCAATTACAAAGCCGTAACTCAAAAAATGGAGGATTTTTTACTTGAAATCAGCAACGCCACTCA
>CAIUKZ010000165.1 GCA_903899865.1 uncultured Bacteroidales bacterium
CAACCTATTGAACAAAAACACAAAACAAAAGTAATAGACTATAAAATAATGGACTATAGTTTAGACAAATCCTCATACTGTTCAATAATTTGCTCCTCGATAGGTTTCACTTCTTCTATCTTGGTTTGATTTACAAACAGATAGGCATTTATTAAACTCAATTCGTGTTCCTCTGGATTGGTATCCCATTTGGCAAATTTTACCAAATCAGCCAATTGCAATATCTGTTTCAAGCTGCTGTACACCGCTTTCTGCTCAAATCGCAATGACCGCAGGTGATCCAATATTTCATCGGATGTCATTTCCAAACTGTTGATTTTAAACACATCTTCAATGTATTGTCTCAAAATTTCTGTCAATTCGGTATGAAACTCCTTTGGACGACCCTTTTGCCACAGCTTTTCTTGTTTAAGAGCATCGAGTTTAGATAGAGCTATCACATGCGGAGGAAGTTTAGGAAGAGACACTTCATCTGCACCCACAGCCTTTTGCCAATACTTCTTGATTAGGAAATAGGCAATTACCAAAACTATCTGTATAAGAAACAAAATCAGGCAAATACGATAGAACGACTGCCAGTCAAACTTGGCATTCATCAATGGCTTAATGTCAGCAATAGTATTAGAGGCTGTATCAATTTTGAAGGGTTGTACTACTTTCAATGACAACGAATTGGACCAAACGGTATCGCCATCAAGCACAAATGGAAAAGCAGGAATGTACAAAAGTGAATCGTTGAAAGCTGTTACCACATACGACTGCGATACTTGTAGCTGACCATCAGAGGTAGTAATTGAATCTAGCTTAGACTGCTCTACAATTTCAAGCCCTCCCTCTATGCTATCTGAGAATAATGGAAATATCACTTTCTGATGCTGAGACTGTGTGACATCAAAAACCAATTTGGTTTGGCTTCCAATACGAAGAATCGTAGAATCAATCCTTGCTTTGACAGTGAGTTTTTGAGCATTCACCTGCGTGTGCGCCACAAGACCCAACACCAACAACACAAAATATAAGAATTTTCTCATGTGAATTTCAAATATCTAAACAAAAACTTGCAGTTACAAAAACGGGTTAAATACAATATAATCATCTGATTAGCCACGCAACTAAGCACGCATTTTGAACAGCTTCATCAATGTTTTCACATAATCGTCAGCACTACTCATAGACACAAAGTCAACACCCGATTTGGTAAAAACCTTCTGCAAAGCCAGCTGTGATTCTGCCCACGCATGTTTGTAGGATGTTCTGAGTCGTTTGTCTGAAGTATCCACCCATATACGCTCACCTGTTTCAGCATCTTTGAGCTTCACTAAACCTACATCGGGCAGCTCAGTTTCTCGTAAATCATACACTTGGAGTGACACCACATCATGTTTCCTGTTGGCTATTACCAATTCTTTCTCAAACTTACTATCCATAAAATCTGAGATGACAAAAGCTGTAGAGCTTTTCTTGATAGCGTTAGTGAAATACCTTAAAGCATTACCGATATCTGTTTTATTGCTCTGGGGTGTAAAATTGAGTAACTCACGAATGATAAACAGCACGTGCTTTTTCCCTTTTGCCGGTGGAATAAATTTTTCGATTTTATCCGAGAAGAAAATAACACCAATTTTATCATTGTTTTGAATGGTGGAAAATGCCAATGTAGCGGCTATTTCGGTAAATATATCTTTTTTAAATTTACTGACCGTCCCAAAATCTCTACTGCCCGAAACATCAATCAGCAACACCACAGTCAACTCACGTTCTTCTTCAAACACTTTGATGTAAGGATGACCAAAACGAGCCGTCACATTCCAATCGATAGACCGAATGTCGTCTCCGTACTGGTATTCCCTCACTTCGGAGAAAGTCATACCACGACCTTTAAAGGCAGAATGATACTCGCCTGCAAAGATATTCTTTGACAAGCCACGAGTTTTTATCTCTATTTGACGAACCTTTTTTAGTAATTCACTGGTTTCCACAACTCAAACTCTTTAATTATTAATTATTAATTGTCAATTATTAATTATTAATTAAATTAAGGTACTTCAACAGAATTCAATATTTCTGTAATCACTTCGTCCGAAGTCAAATTATTTGCCTCTGCCTCATAGCTCAATCCAATACGATGACGCAATACGTCATAGCACACCGCACGCACATCCTCTGGAATTACATATCCTCTGCGTTTGATAAATGCATAAGCTCTTGCTGCAAGTGCCAAATTGATTGATGCACGAGGTGATGCTCCGAACGAAATCATTTCTTTCAACGACTCCAAACCATAGTCTTTTGGATAACGTGTAGCAAAAACAATGTCCACTATGTATCGCTCTATTTTTTCATCGATATATACCTGACGCACCACTTCGCGAGCATCTACAATGTCTTTAGGGCTTAAAACTGGAAGAATAGTGGGCTTATCTTTGGTTAAATTCTGGCGAATAATCAATTTTTCTTCTTCCTTATTGGGATAATTAATGACAACTTTCAACATAAAACGATCCACCTGAGCTTCTGGCAGTGGATACGTACCTTCTTGCTCTATTGGATTCTGAGTTGCCAACACCAAGAAAGGTTCATCCAACTTGTAAGTATTTTGCCCAATAGTCACCTGACGCTCTTGCATAGCCTCTAGCAAAGCACTTTGAACTTTAGCTGGGGCACGGTTTATTTCATCAGCCAAAACCAAATTGGCAAAAATAGGTCCTTTTCTAATCGTAAACTCTTCGTTCTTCTGACTATAAATCATTGTTCCTAAAACATCAGCTGGAAGTAAGTCTGGAGTAAACTGTATTCTACTGAAATCTGCTTTTATCAAATCTGACAGTGTTTTTATTGCTAGCGTCTTTGCTAACCCAGGCACCCCTTCCAACAAAATATGACCGTCAGAAAGTAAACCAATTAACAAGGACTCTACCAAGTGCTTTTGTCCCACTATCATTTTATCCATTCCCATGGTCAACGCATCCACAAATGAACTCTGACGTTCGATGCGCTCATTAAGTTCGCGAATATCAACAGATTGAATCATATTTATTATGTTAATTTATTAATGAAATTTTTGTAATACAAAGATAGTACTATTTATGTATCATTATTTGGTCTTTAATATCTATTAACCTGATTTTAGAATATTAAATACCGACATTAAAATCACTATCAGAATTCATCTTTTGCCTTAAATTAAGGAGTATGCTGACTATCAAACCACTTGAACAGCAAAATGAGAAACTCACTAAAGGTATTCAAAATGATCCGAACCATACACATATAAAAAAGTTCTGCAATTACTAATAATTGCAGAACTTAGAGGAATATGTTAAATTCCAATCACTTATCGCTTTTTCTTATACAAATCGTGTAATTCCCTTGCTTTTTTCATGCAACGAGGATTGCTTGCATCTATCAAGCGAGCATCCACCTTTGGCACTTTAACAATAGCACCCACTGGTATTTCATCTGGATTTGGGAATTTTAACTTATTAGCTTCATAAATATACACCCAAAAGTCACGACAGCCATAGTAATGCAATGCTATTTTTGCAAGTCTAGTTCCTGGTTTCATTCTTTCGGTAGCAATGAATGTATCATAGGTTCTTTCACTATCAAATAATAGTTGCAAACTGTCTACCGTCGCCTCGTTTTCAACCTCACTAGAATCAGCTTCGGATGAATCTGCTACCACTTCTACTGGCTCTACCTGGGGCTTCACCGGAACTACCGCCTCAGCAACTTTTTCAGAATCACCATGTAACTTACTATCGACCAGCTGCTTTACAGGAGGAACAAGGAAATACAAACCAGCTACCAAACCTACCACTCCTACAAGCACCGCCAACAATACCAACACCTTATTCTTCGACCGTTTCACTGGAGGCGAAACAATAGTCGCAGTAGGTGGTGGCGAAACATTTTCCATTGATGGTGCTTGCACTACTTCATCTGTTGGATCTGCCACCATTTCAAGTTCCTTAGTGGGCACATCATCTTTGACAGGCTCCTGTTCTTGAGTAACTTCTTGCTCTACAACATCACTTATTATTTCTTCAGGTTGCTCTGCTGGCTGCTGTTCTTGCTCTGGTTGCTGTTCTTGTTCTGGAACAATTTCCACCAGATTTTCAACAACTTCCTCTACCGGATCAGAAATTGGTTCCATTTGTGAAGTCACTTCAATAGCAACTTCAACCATTTCCACTTCATCCACAGTCTGCGTGGGCAATTCAATTGGGACTTCAATCTCATCTGTTTCATCAGAAACAGTATTGTTTATTGAATTGATTTCGGACAACAAATCCTTAATCTCTGTGGCCTGTTCAGAAAAAACTTTTAATGGATCAAATATGGTTGCATCTTCATCCTCCCCATCTTCTTCCTGAATAGCATCTTGCGTAGAAATTGGGGTTATCGGATCGGCACCAATGACCACTGCTTCCAAATGTGCAAAGGGTTGATTGACCAATTCCTTCAATTTTTCATCTGGATTAAATACCACTTTGTTGTAACCAGACAAAATTATTTCTTGTCCAGTTTGTACATTCACACTCTTGCGGGGTTCATTCCACTGTAGTTTGAACGTTCCTAGATTTTTTATCTTAACAGACTCGCCCGCCAACAACTCATCCTCTATCAATGTAAACAAAACCTTGATAAAATCCTCTGCCGCTCGTTTACTGATAGACGCCTTTGCTGACAACACATCTACTATCTCATGTGAAGAAATCTTACTATTTTTCATTGCGTGGCGTATCTTTAAGTTTATCTTTCAATATACTACTTTGTTTGAAATTCAACACCAACTTGGGTGGAACAAGTGTCCGAACCTGCGTCGCGGGATGCACCGAAAGCCGCTCCTCTTTCTTCCTCACTTCAAAATTACCAAAACTCTGAATACCAATAGTTTTCCCTTCACCCAATTCTTCATAAAAGGTATCAATCGTTGCATCAAGCAGGCTAGTCACTTCGAGTTTGGACAAGCCCATCTTTTCAGCCAAACCTGCAATAAGTTCTTTATGATTCATAAATGTTTATAATTGTTTCGTTTCAATTGTCGTCATTATATGATAAAATATCTATCAATCAAGCAAATATAATCATTTTCCAAATAAATCAAAGTCATTGGCATCAATAATTTCTGCATAATAATAATCACCTATTTGAACATTCGGGGTGTCAATAGAAATAAGCACCTCTGGATCTACCTCTGGTGAATCAAACTCTGTTCGTCCAATATAATAATCATCCTCCGCTCTATCTATGATGACTTTCAGCTTTTCACCAATTTTTGAAGTTCCAACTACAGATGATACTTTTTGCTGCAACGCCATAATTTCGTTCAATCGCTCTTGCTTAATTTCTTCGGAAAGATCGTCATCGTATTTTTCATACGCATAAGTACCCTCTTCATTAGAATAGGTAAAAGCTCCCATTCGTTCGAATTTCACATCCTGAACAAACGTTTTCAATTCCTCGAAATCTTCATCCGTCTCACCTGGATGCCCAACTAAAAGCGTTGTTCGAATATGAATGCCTGGCACTTCTCGTCGAATGTGGTCAATCAACTCATACGTTTCAGCTTTGGTTATACCTCTTCGCATTAATTTGAGCATTCTGTCACTTACATGTTGCAAAGCGATATCCAAATACTTGCAAATATTATCACGTTCACGCATCACTTTGAGAATGTCAAACGGGAAATCTGATGGGTAGGCATAATGAAGTCGAATCCATTCTACGCCTTCAATGTCTGACAATCGCTCTAACAATTCAGCTAGTTTTGAGCATTTATATTTATCAACACCATAATACGACAAATCTTGAGCAATGACATTAAATTCCTTAACGCCTTGCGAAACGAGCGACCGAACTTCAGACTCTATCTCCTCTATGGATCGGCTCTTATGACGCCCTGTCATGATGGGTATGGCACAGTAGGAACACGTACGATTGCACCCTTCAGAAATTTTCAAATAGGCGAAGTGCGAAGGGGTTGTGATCTTACGCTCCAATCGCAAATCAGCTCTGTATTCCTGACCAAGTTCCTTTACTATTTCAGTAAAATTAAATTTCCCAAAATACTTATCTACTTCGGGTATCTCAGCTTTTAGTTCATTCAGATACCGTTCAGACAAACATCCCATCACAAAAAGCTTCTGTATCTTTTGGTGCTTTTTCAAATCGGCAAATTGTAGAATGGTATTAATACTTTCTTCTTTTGCATCGCCTATAAAACCGCAAGTATTGACTACCACCACATTACTTTCACCACTAAAACTATCATGTCTTACGTCATAGCCTAAGACATCAAACTGTCGCATCAACTGCTCAGAATCCACCAAATTCTTCGAGCATCCAAGTGACACCACATCTACTATTTCTTTATTATTTTTCAATTCGTTACATCATTATTAGTTACACTGCTATATTCGTTTTGGATAAAATCATGATTCAACCAATAGACACCATCACTATCCTACAAGGAAAATAATGTGTCAACAAATTTATCCTTATCAAATATTTGCAGATGATCAATACCTTCACCCAGTCCAATGTACTTAACTGGTATCTGAAACTGGTCTGAAATGCCTATCACCACACCGCCCTTGGCTGTGCCGTCTAGTTTTGTTACCGCAAGTGCTGTCACATCAGTGGCTATGGTAAACTGTTTAGCCTGTTCAAATGCATTCTGACCTGTAGAGCCATCAAGTACTAGCAACACTTCATGTGGCGCATCGGGCACTACTTTCTGCATTACATTCTTAATTTTGGTCAATTCATTCATCAGATTAACCTTGTTGTGAAGTCTACCCGCAGTATCTATTATCACCACATCAGCATCATTGGCTTTGGCTGAGGATAGCGTATCAAAAGCCACCGATGCTGGATCAGAACCCATCTTCTGTTTGATAACAGGCACTCCTACTCGTTCACCCCATATCACCAGCTGATCCACAGCTGCAGCTCTAAAAGTGTCGGCAGCTCCGAGATAAACTTTTTTTCCAGCTTTGGTAAATTGATGTGCAAGTTTTCCGATGGTGGTAGTTTTCCCTACACCATTTACTCCTACTACCATTATTACATAGGGCTTTGTTGGCAATGGAGCATCAAAATCCACTGGTGCATCCTTATGGCTTTCAGCAAGTAAAGCAGCTATTTCTTCTTTAAGTATTACATTGAGTTCTGCTGTATTTACAAACTTGTCACGTGCCACCCTAGCTTCTATACGCTCAATAATTCGCAAAGTTGTCTCCACGCCCACATCGGATGTTACAAGAACTTCTTCCAAATTGTCCAGCACTTCATCATCCACCTTTGACTTACCAGCAACTGCCCTAGTGAGCTTTGAAAAAACATTCTCCTTGGTTTTAGACAAACCTTGATCCAATGTTTCTTTCTTCTCTTTATTAAAAAAACTAAATATCGACATGTTTCTTTGGAGTTTATCGAGCTACTAAAACGCTTAGTCACTCACATTTATGTTCTATTTCACAAAATTAAGTCTTTTTTTTTAGCTTTCAACAAAAAAAATCCCCTCATTTTACATGAAGGGATTCTTTATATGAGAATATAAGTAATGTGACTTATTTAGTGAAAAAATCTTTCACTTTGTCATTGTGTACAATTTCTTCTTGAAAAATATATGCACCGGTCTTAGGTGACTTCACCATTTTGATAACCTTTGCAAATGAACGTCCTTCTCCTCTTTGGAGAGATGCAACCGCTTTCTTAGCCATGATTCAAATATTATTTAATTTCTTTGTGAACAGTTACTTTTTTCAATACTGGATTGTACTTCTTCAATTCCATACGTCCCGGTGTGTTCTTTCTGTTTTTCACAGTGATATAACGCGATGTTCCGGGCATACCGCTTTCTTTGTGCTCTGTGCACTCCAAGATGACTTGGACTCTTGCTTCTTTTGATTTTTTTGCCATGGTAGGTTCCCTCCTAAGTTATGCGAATAAATACCCTTTTTCTGATGCTTTTTTAATGGCAGCATCCAAACCGATTTTATTGATGGTACGTAGACCATTGGCAGATACATTCAAGGTTACCCATGTATCTTGCTCTACCCAATAGAATTTCTTAGTAAACAAGTTCACATCAAAAGTTCTTTTTGTACGACGTTTTGAGTGGGATACATTGTTTCCTACCATTGCTTTCTTTCCGGTAATCTGACAAATCTTTGACATTGTTATATCGTTTTTTATTTATTATTTTTTCTCAAAAACAGTGTGCAAAAGTACACCTTATTTTCTAATTATACAAACAATTTTATCTATTAATTTTTTAAATATTTACACAATTAGGTAAATAACTATATATCAACAACTTAAATCACAACAATTGCTTTAATAAAATCAAAGCTTCTTGGGTGGTCCTTTCAATATTTTGCTCTCGGCTAGATGAGAAATTAAACAATTTTGACACCACGGTTTCGGTTGAGCAAACTGAAATCCAGACACTTCCCACTGGTTTTTCATCTGTACCACCTCCAGGACCTGCAATGCCTGATGTTGCTATCGCATAATCGGAGTTCATCAGCTTTCTAACCCCCATCGCCATCTGCTCTACCACTTCTGCACTCACTGCGCCATATTGGTCCAACACATTGCTATCCACACCCAGCACATTTACTTTCACCTCATTGGCGTATGCCACTACACTGCCTTTAAAAACAGCCGAGCTGCCAGGCAACAAGGTAATAACATGAGCTATATTTCCGCCCGAACAACTTTCAGCCGTAGCTAATGTGGTATGAGAAGAATCTAATTTTTCAAAAATTAATTTCTCCAATGGAATATCTTCAAAAGCTACAATGGATTCTCCAAGAATTGTCTTTAATGATTCAATCTTCTCGTCTATTGCTGATTTCAACTCATCAGCATCACTACCCACACCTGTCAATCTCAACTTCACAATTCTGCCATTAGGCAAATATGCCAACTTGATATGACTCGGCAAACTATTTTCCCAATCCTCAATTTTCATTGCTAATGCAGATTCGGGGTAACCATGCACTAGTACGTTTTGGTGGACAATGACAGAAGTTTGAAATTTGGCTTTCAAGCGAGGAATAACATCCACACTCATCGCATTTTTCATTTCATGTGGCACTCCTGGCATAGAAACCACCACTTTTCCATCCTTTTCGAACCATGTGATAGGCGCTGTACCCATCTTATTTTGAATCACTTGACATTTCTCCGGAACCATGGCTTGAGAGCGCGTGAGGTCGTTCATTGCAAATAACCGATGCTTGAAAATCTGCTCAATATTGTCCATTACAGATTGATCAAACACAAGCTTTGTATCAAAATACTTACTCAACGTCAACTTCGTAATATCGTCCTTGGTAGGACCTATACCACCAGTAAATAACACAATATCTACTCGCTGCAAGGCCATGTTCAACGATTCCACAATATGCTCTGCATCATCACTTACGGAAGTAATTTGAGCTATTTCAAAGCCAGCCATATTAAGTTGTCCTGCCATCCAAGCAGAATTGGTATCAACAATCTGACCTATCAGAATCTCATCACCAATGGTTATAATTTCTACTTTAGCCATACTTATTTATCTTGTTTGAGTTCTACAGCTGCAATTTCTAATTGTTGGTACCACTCACCACCAAATCGTCTTATTAGTGGCTCTTTTAAAAATTTATAGACAGGCACTTTGAGAGATTTGCCATGTATTCTTGCACAGTCACAGACCTTCCATCTATGATAATTTACTGCGGTAAATTCCTCGTACTTTTGCAATCGGATAGGATACAAATGGCATGAAATAGGCTTGTAAAAATCAATTTTACCTTCACGATATGCCTTTTCTATAGCACATTTACATACTCCGTTAGAATCAGTATAAGTAAAAACACATTCTTTTCCATCGACGATGGATGTCACAGGCTCACCGTCTTCGTCAATATACGACACGCCTTGCTGCGTAATAACATCCTTAGATTTTTGTGTCAAATCATCCCAAATCAATGGTAAAATTTCTTCTAACTTAGTCACTTCATCCACTTCCAAAGGTGCGCCTGCATCGCCCTCGATGCAACATATACCTTTGCAACTAGTCAGATCGCACACAAAGCATTCGTCGAGTACGTCCAAACTTATAATGGCATCATCAATTTGTAACATTCTATTTTGGTTATATAACGTT
This sequence comes from uncultured Bacteroidales bacterium, assembly GCA_903899865.1. Taxonomy (GTDB): domain Bacteria; phylum Bacteroidota; class Bacteroidia; order Bacteroidales; family Paludibacteraceae; genus Paludibacter. The sequence goes on from CAIUKZ010000165.1 coordinate 10,169, forward strand.
TAGAGTGGGTATTCTTTGAAAACACAACAGGACACATTGTTGATTTCTATTGAAATTGTTATTTCTAAAATGTTTTTTTTCGAACACATAGAAATAAAACTGCGTTTTATTAGCTTGTCAATCAAGCAAGTTTGCCGATAGGCAAAACTATGTGTCCTTTGTCTTTTCTTAATTGAAACGCTTCATGTGTTCCATGTGTTTTAAAGGATTCTTTTGTGGTTTACCCACCTTATTCATTATAGAGTCTCTATTTGCAATTCGGAAAACAAAAAAGCGCATCAACAATCATATTGATACGCCTTGTTTGATATTTCGAATTAAATTACTTTTTTTCTGGAGCAGCTGGTGCTGCAGGTGCAGTTTGTGGAGCAGAAAATGGAGCTGCTGGTGCTTGTTGTGGCTCATCTTGAACTTGCTGAACTTTTTCTTTCAACTCCGACTCATTTGATGAAGCAACTGCTTTTGGACGAAATGCAACTGATCCGATTGCTAACACTACCATCGCAATCACAAGTCCCCATGTAGCTTTTTCTAGAAAATCAGTAGTCTTTCTTACTCCCATTATTTGGTTGGATGAAGAAAAACCTGCTGCCAAGCCTCCACCTTTAGAATTTTGAACTAAGACCAAGAATGTCAACAATATAGCTGCAATGACAATTAAAACAATGATAAGCGTGTACATAATATTAATGTTGTTATTTAGAAATAGCGATTACTTTCTTTAAAAATCGAATTTGGTCTGCAAAGTAAACACTTTTTTTCGGATTATTCAAATTATATGCTTCCAAAATATCAATTGCATCTTGATATCTTTGTGATGAAATCAATTTCTTGATTTGGTGTGTGATACTTTCTATTTCTTGTTGTTCGGGATCAACTCCATGATGTTTTGCCGCAACGAAGTTTTCCGAATCAGACGCTCCAAAGATTCCTGAATCTGCATTTTTTGGAGCAATGGGCTGATCGTCAGCAATCATCTTTCTTGCAGATTTTAGCTTTGTAACCAAGTCGCTCAGCAAATGCTTCGACTCTTCACCATCTGCACCAACACTATTCATCAATTCAAAGTAATCGCCACCCGTTTTCCGACTTGTATCACGTAAAACAGGAGCTTGTGACAGCCTATGTTCTGGATGAAGAAAATAATACAACCATCGCCTATCTTGAACATAGAGCGAAGTCTTTCGAGCTTCGCTATCGAAGTGTATGTCCTGTTGAGATTGATACAGTTTGAGCAACAGTATTCGTGCAGGAACAAAATACGGATAGCGCTCCACCATCTCCTTCAAATCAGCGAAATTATCCAACCCTAATATTTCGGGCTGATTAACAAGCCCTAAAAATTCTTCATGTGTCATACCACCCAATAATTACGCATACAGATTACCATTTAGCAACTGTTTCATTGTACACATTATCAATTATTTCAGCTGTTATTTCCTTCATCAATTCTTCCTGCACTTCCGTTATACTTTTATTAAATATACGGTAGGCTGTAAATTTCTTCTCAAAATCATCTTCTGGACTTTTGGAATTAGTAAAACGCACATTCACTGTAACAGTTAGCTTTGACTCTGGCGCTAGTGACATTGGATTTGCTCCCACTGCCATAGGTGTAATTTGATAACCCACTATCTCTCCTTCCAAATTGAGATCACCACCTTTGCGCAAGACTTTCAAACGGGTTTGGGTTGTATAAATATCCCTTATTCTATCGCTATAATAGGCGGAAAGTGGCGGATATACTAATTCAGATGCATTTGGGAAATCTGAAATAGAGATAGATTTAATTTTTGTGTAGTCTATAGAGGCTCCATTCAACTTATAAGAGATAGAACATGCAGACAACAACACAATAACCCCAACAACCATCGCAGGAAATAACTTCCTTTGGAAGTTATGAAATTTGGAAATTGAAAACTGATTTTTATTCGATACCATACTCTTTGATTTTTCTGTATAGTGTACGTTCTGAAATTTGCAATTCATCGGCAGCAGCTTTGCGCTTTCCTCGGTGCTTATCCAAAGTTCGCTTTATCATCTGACGCTCCATATCTTCCAATGTGAGTGGTGAATGTTCTGCCTCTTCTTTATATTCCTCCGCTTCTTGGTAAGACTCTACATCATCTACATGGCTGTATGAACTTACTTCACGTGATGTTGATTCTGATTTAGGTTCAACCGTCGACATCATGGGTGAAGCAAAGATTGAATCACCACGACCGGAGAAAGGGGCTGCAAAGTTAAGATCTGATTGAGACACGTCCACATTCTGTCCACTCATCAAGTCATGAACCAATTTTTTCAAATCATTCATGTCTTTTTTCATATCAAACAGCACTTGATAGAGAATTTCTCGTTCATTACTAAATGATTTACTCTCATGAAATGAACCAGAAAGCAATGCTGGAAATCGCTCCATCTCCACTTTTGGCAGGTAAGAACGAAGTATCTGAGCAGAAATATCACGCTGCTGAACTATGACAGACATCTGCTCTGCAATGTTTTTCAATTGACGCACGTTGCCATTCCAGTAGTATTCTTCTAACACTTGCTTGGCATCGTCATTCAACTTGATAGGAGGCATCCTATATTTCTCAGCAAAATCTGAGGCAAATTTTCTAAAAAGTAACACGATGTCTTCCTTCCGTTCCCTCAGTGGGGCAACATAAATAGGAACCGTATTCAACCGATAGTACAAATCCTCTCTGAAACGTCCATCACGCGTGGCTTGCACCATATTAAGATTGGTAGCAGCTACTACACGCACATTGGTCTTTTGTGTCTTAGATGACCCCACTTTGATAAACTCACCAGTTTCTAACACACGCAACAATCTCACTTGGGTGGACAATGGCAACTCACCCACTTCGTCTAAGAATATAGTTCCGCCATCAGCCACTTCAAAGTAGCCCTTTCTATCTGCACTAGCACCAGTAAATGAGCCTTTTTCATGGCCAAATAGCTCGGAGTCAATCGTACCTTCTGGGATAGCTCCACAGTTTACTGCGATGTAGGCCCCATGCTTCCTGTGACTATAATGATGAATAATTTGAGGAAAATTCTCTTTTCCCACACCACTTTCGCCTGTGATAAGAACTGACAAATCGGTAGGAGCTACCTGCACAGCAATATCAATGGCTCTATTCAGGAGTTCGGAAGTACCTATTATTCCGAACCTTTGCTTAACAGCTTGTATTTCAGAATTTTGCATAGAATTATGAGTTTTACTGTAAAAATGACATAATGACTGACAAAAGTAACAATAATAATCAAGATGTGTATGTTATAAAAACAAAAAAA
>CAIUKZ010000166.1 GCA_903899865.1 uncultured Bacteroidales bacterium
ATAAGTGTATTTATTTGAGTTTTTTTAATCGGAAAAACCTTGTATTTTGAACTTTTTAATTCGAATTTTCGTTTAAAGAGTGACTTGAAAAAATCATTTGTAAATCAATGTCTCATCAATAGTGCTGAAATAGGGGAAAGTTGCTGTTGAACTATTCTTGTTTTGTTACAATGTCTGACAAAATGTACAAGTTGTAAGATGTACCAAAAAGTACGTGAAAAATTGTTTTTTGCTCATGTTCAGAAGGATCTTTCTTCAGCTAGTTTTATTGTCCGAAATAGTACATTTTTTAACAAACCGACTTATGTTTTGCTAGTGGTTGCCACTATTCTGAGCTGTATTAGTTTGCTTTCTCCATCATTTTAATGGTAGCACATTAATAATTATTCAATTCAGCACATTGTTTTTTGGATTTATTTTCTAACTTTGCGTTATCAATGTGGAGAGATTTGGACTGCTTGCAACCACAGAAAAAAATGCTAAACTGCTTCTTGCTGCTTTCTGCCCTGCAAATAGTCCTACCTATTACCATCTCCCATTACTTAATTATTCATTATTTAATAAAAGTTGATTATGGGGTATTTATTTTCATCCGAGTCGGTATCTGAGGGGCATCCAGATAAAGTAGCCGATCAAATTTCAGATGCCATTCTTGATAATTTTTTAGCCTTAGATGCCAACTCTAAAGTTGCTTGTGAAACACTAGTAACTACTGGTCAAGTTGTCTTGGCTGGTGAGATAAAATCATCGGCATATATAGATGTACAGTCAGTGGCACGTAGAGTTATTAACCGCATTGGGTACACCAAAAGTGAGTACATGTTTGATGGCAATGCGTGTGGGATTTTCTCGGCATTGCACGAGCAGTCAAGTGATATCAACCAAGGCGTAGAGCGTGAAAATCCAATGGATCAAGGCGCTGGTGACCAAGGAATGATGTTTGGATATGCCTGCAACGAGACCAAAAACTTGATGCCAATAGCACTCGACTTGTCGCATGCACTGGTAGAAGAATTGGCAGCCATTCGTCGCGAAGGCAAAGTGATGACTTATCTCCGTCCTGATGCAAAATCGCAAGTTACCATCGAATATGATGATAACAATCAGCCAGAGAAAGTACACACCGTGGTAGTTTCAACACAGCACGATGATTTTGTACAACCTTCAAGTTCAAAAACACAAAACCAAGCTGATGACGAAATGTTAGCAAAAATTCGTCAGGACGTAAAAGATATTTTGATTCCACGTGTGCAAGCATTGGATGTTCAGTTTGCGCAACTGTTTAAAGGCGACTACGTGTTGCACGTAAACCCTACAGGCAAATTTGTTATCGGTGGACCTCACGGAGATACCGGATTGACAGGTCGCAAGATAATTGTTGATACCTATGGCGGAAAAGGTGCTCATGGTGGTGGTGCATTCTCAGGCAAAGACCCATCAAAAGTCGACCGTTCGGCAGCTTATGCAGCTCGTCATATTGCTAAAAACATTGTAGCAGCAGGATTGGCCAATGAAGTATTGGTGCAAGTGGCTTATGCTATCGGTGTAGCCAAACCAATGAACCTGTATGTAAATACTTATGGAACAGCACAAGTGAAATTAAGCGATGGCGAAATAGCTAAGAAAATCGAAAAGTTGTTTGATATGCGACCTAAGGCTATTGAGGAGCGATTGAAACTTCGTAATCCTATTTATGAAGAATCTGCATCTTACGGACATGTGGGTCGTACACCTATTACTGTGACAAAAAACTTCAAAGATGGCAATGGAAAAGATGTGTCATGCACTGTGGAGTTGTTTACATGGGAAAAAACAGACAAAGTGGCTGAGATTAAAGCCGAATTTGGGTTGTAATCACTGAGTTTTATACTTGTTGAACGGTCAAACTGAATTTCAGTTTGACCGTTATTTTTTAGTTTTACTAGATGAGTTTAGGGTATTTAAACGCTCACTAGCGTGATTCGCTATATCAAAGTTGCACGGAAAGATCTTGTTCAGCCGAACGTAGCGAAGTTTAGCGCGGTTTGTTCAGCGAAGTTTCCAAACTTCGTCGTGCAAGAAGCTGGCCTCTAGCAGGCATATTTCAGCAGAAGGCACGAGAAATCGTGTCTTTTGCTGTTTGAAAAAAAGTATATTTGCTTTGAATATTAAAAGCTGGAGTTTTTCCGCCAGTGCGCGGACATGTATTTTAGCTGCGATGTAGGCTCGAGCCATACGCCGAACATCTAGACAGTACACGTTACGGGGGACTAGGATACAATCCATATATAAGCTATTAAATCAAACAGTTAGCACATGAAAAAACTATATTTAAGTATCATCCTATTAGTTGTCTCTGTAAATTTTTCTGCTCAATATCGAATAAATATCAATTGTAAAATTGACAGGACAGTTTTCTTGACATTTTATGGCAATAAAAAATATGCGATTTCAGACTATAAAGACTTTACTGGAGATGGTGATATAGTAGTTACGGACACCTATATATTTTCTTGTGGAAGTTACTCAGAACATCAAGACACATTGATTTTAAGAGATAATTTCATGGGTTATAGCATGAAATTGCTGAAAACAGGCAATAAATTAAAAACTATAAAAGGAATGAAGTGGATGTATGACGAACAATTTGAAAGATTTGAAATTAAAATTGCAGGTTTATCTGACGAAGAAGATAAGCTAATCAAGGCATATAAATCATTTAATTCTAATACGCCATTTTTTTCTAGCAAGTACAATAAGTTATATTTGGGATGCTACTACAGTAAGTATTACTACGATAGGTTGATTTTTGCAAGCCCTAATAAATACGCTCTATTGATTGGAGAGTTAGAAATGACTAGTGGAACTTTTAAATATACAGGAAAACAAATTATTTTCTCAGATAAAAATCTTGGCTTGGTTTTTCGAGGACGAGTGGGAGAAAAAGGAGTTGAATTAAACTTGCCACAATTTCAAAATGAGATTTTTACTAGATGAGTTTAGGGTATTTAAACGCTCACTAGCGTGATTCGCTATATCAAAGTTGGAAGGAAAGATCCTGACTTACGAATACTAACATCAAAAGACACGAGATTTTCGTGTCTTTTGATGTTAGTAAAAAGAGTCTATTTGCTTCGAATTCTTGTAACTTTTGTTTGGAATTGAGGAATTCATTTTGCAAAGCAAAGCCTTGCTTTTAACACGGCGTAGCGAGGACGGTCAAGTAGGAACAGGGATACAAAGTTTAAGTTTATTGACACTCCTTCTTCAACGCAGTCAAAGCATCATTATCACCAAGAATACTAGCTTTGCTCAAATCCTCACATCCCTCATTTTTGCGCCCTAGTGTTATGCGAGCATTGCCACGGTAATGATAAGCACAGGCCAATTTGGGGTTGAGTTTAATGGCTATGTTGTAGTCTGAGATAGCACCTTCTGGGTCTTTATTACTTACTTTGGCAAGCCCTCGGTTGGCATAAGAAACTGCAGACAAGGAATCAAACTCAATGGCGGTGTTGAAATCCATCAAAGCTCCTTGCGTGTCATTTATTTTTAATTTCGCAAGTCCTCGATTGTTAAGTGACACAAGGTTGGTTGGATTGTTTTCAAGTTCGGCGGTATATTCCTCAATTTGCCCTTTGAAATCATTCATCTTGTTACTCGTAACTGTCTTATGATAAATAGCAGGTGCATTGAGTGGGTCTATCTCCAGCACTCGATCGAAATCTTTGATTGCGGCTACATAATCCTTCATCAGGTGCTTTGCAACCCCACGATTGTAAATGGCCTCGCGGTAGTTTTGATCAAATTCTATGGCCATGTTGAAATCTGTGATGGCTTCTTTATAGCTTTGATTACGAACTTTGGACATGCCCCGATTGAAATAATCTTTGGAGCTTTGAGAGTAAGTGTGAAGTGTACATGAAATGAGACATGCCAAGACTAATCTAATTTTCATAACGGGGTGCGATTTAAGGAGTTAATACTACAATCAGCCCACCAAAAGAAATCTAATGATGGGCTAAGACAAATGTCAAACTGAAACAGCTCGTTTAAAACGGCAGATCATCCTCGGTGTGAGGGGGTGACTGCACAGTGTCAGTGGGCATGGCAGCAGCACTTGAAGCTACAGTGGGGCTAAGCGGTTCGGTGTGTTCGGGGCGTTTGCCAAGTAGATTGATGGTTTCTGCATAGATTTCGGTGGTGTAGCGTTTCACACCATCTTTTTCCCAAGAGCGAGTTTGGATTTTACCTTCTATATATAATTGAGAACCTTTGCGGATGTATTTTTCGGATATCTCTGCCAATCCTCTCCATGCTACGATGTTATGCCATTCGGTTCGTTCTGGAATTTCAGTGCCGTTTTGGAGTTTTCGACCTCGCTCAGTAGTGGCTAAGGTAAAATTGGCTACAGCTACATCTTTGTCTAAATAACGTACTTCTGGATTTTTGCCCACATGTCCCACCAAAATAACTTTGTTTACTGACATAATTTGTTTACTTTTAAATTTGTTGTTAGGTTGATTTTTGAGTCGTAAATATAGATGTTTTTTTACTCTTTCGACTCTTTTTTAAAAGAATTTTTAACATTCTTTTAAGTCTATTGTTGTTAAATATAAAACGAAGATCTGTTATGATTTGCTTATTATCGCCTGCCAAAATTCAGAATTTTTCTGATACCACATCTGTAAACAAACACACTATACCGCAACATCTTGAACCGGCAAGCTATTTGATGGATCTGATTAGGCAACTGTCTATTTCTGAAATGGCGGATATATTGAAAGTCAATGCGAATATAGCTCAACTCAACGTAGATAGACACTTTAGCTGGCAACTTCCATTCACCGTCCAAAATTCGAAACAAGCTGTATTTGTATTCAATGGAGAAGTGTATCACGGGCTCAACCCCAACACCTTATCCACCAAGCAAATCGATTATCTTCAATCGCATTTGAGAATATTGAGCGGGCTATATGGTGTGCTGCGCCCACTAGATCTGATTCAGGCGTATCGGTTGGATGTGGGCGATAAAATTCAGCTTGAAGGCGTGAAAAATTTATATAACTTTTGGGGTTCAAAAATTACCGCCTCCATCAATCAAGCTTTTGAGGAAACAAAGCATGCCGAGCGGGTGTTGCTCAATCTGTCATCGGGCGAATATATGAAGTGCATCCAACGGTCTATGCTACATGCGAAGGTGATGGACTTCGAGTTTTTACAAAGTGTGGACGAAGGCTACAAACCGATAGTGGTGTATATAAAAAAAGCCAGAGGAATGATGGTGCGCTATGTGGTGGAAAACAAAATAGAACACGTGGAAGATCTAAAAGGGTTCAACTCCGAAGGCTATTGGTACAACCATCAACTCTCTACCCCCACAAAAATGGTGTTTACCCGATAAGTGTGGAGGGGAAAAACACGTAGTTGTGTTTGAAAATATGCAATCAGCATTCCAAAACCACTTGCTTCCGAATTTATTCAAAGTGTGCCAATACAAAAAGCCCTAACAGTTTTTCGATAAGCTGTTAGGGCTCAATATGGGCTGAAAATTTAATTCGGAAAAAACTTGATGTCAATCTCTTCGCTACCTTCCTTTTGATTCATCACGAATTTTCCTTTGTAGCTGATATTGGAGCTGTTGAGCGTTGCTGTTTTGGCAAGGGAGTTAAAGATGGCTACCTTGTTTTGTTCAATACAATCTTGGTTGAACCAGCAAGCCAGTTCTGTGCCCTCTTTGTCCAGAAACTGAAGGATAAAAAGTCCATGTTCAGAAAACACTAGGTCGTCATAGGCATAAGCGATGTCTATGTCACATGCATCTTTGATGATAAACCTAACTTTTTCTAGCGCGTATAATTCATTGGTCGATTCGGCATTCATGGTTGTGGAATTTAAATAAGTAATTGAAAAATGAAGATTTTTTGAACACAAAGACACAAAGTCACGAAGCCGCTATCGCAAAGCAAATATCACAAAGTAAATATCGCCGAAGGCAAAAATCGCAAAGATATTATCGCCGAAGGCAAAATATCGCGAAGCTAATATCGCCGAAGGCAAATATCGCCGAAGGCAAATATCGTGCAGCAAATATCGCCGAAGGCTAATATCACGAAGTAAATATCGCAAAGCTAATAAAACCTAGTGGAGTAGGCTCAGACTTCGTTGGTAGCATAAATAACCGAATGATTGACTCTTGCATAATCCACAATTTCATGAGGATTGAAAAAACGGTCAATTTCAATTTTCGCATTTTCTGTCGAATCAGAAGTATGCACAATGTTTTCTTGCATGCTCATACTCAAATCGCCACGAATGGTTCCCATGGGTGCTACCCTACCATTGGTAATGCCAGCCATGGTTCGCACCACTTGAACGCACTCCACGCCACTAAGACATAAAAGCACCACCGGACTACTGGTCATTGATTTTAGAATGCGTCCAAAATACGATTCTTGGCTCAAATGTGCATAATGTTCACGAAGTATCAAATCATCAAGTAGCGTAATTTTCATACCACACAGTTGCAATCCCTTTAATTCAAATCGGCGTATCACTTCTCCCACTAACCCTCTTTGCACGCCACTGGGTTTAATGATTACTAATGTTTTTTCCATTTATTTCAAGCGTTCATTTTAAATTTTCTATTTGTAAGTGCACGGACTGTCTCCAGCTTGGAGGGAGAAAGTGAAGTGCATAAGCTCTGGTTTGAATCCAAAGCAAGTTTTATTTTTTGACAAATTTAGGCTGGGAATACTTCTATTTCGCCAACTCGCTTTTCCACCAATGATTTTATCACTGCCATGCCAGCAGCCATTTCGCGAAGTTCGTCGAGGCTGGGAGTGCGATATCCAAATTCATCCAAGGAGCAAATGGCTTCAAATTTACCCACCAAAATTGCTGTCTTTTTCATGTCTTCGGTGAGTTCGGATTCAAACTGCTGCGCTTCACGAAACAGAGCAATGGGCATGTGGTGAGTAGCATTCCAATCATAACAAGCTAACAATGACACAAAGTATTTTTCAAAACTCATCACGGCAAAATTGTATAGCAAGTTATTGTCAAACCGCGAACTTTTAGCATTGACCGCTTTTTGGAATGTTTTAAAGAAACTATTCGCATATTCATAGCACGAAAGGGCCTGAATACGCATATCTGAGTCTGGCGGTGTTATGGTTGTAGACATAATGATGGATTTTTGTTTATGTAAATTTCATAATACAAATCAATAAGTTCTTCCTTGGTAATGGCTCTTTTGAGTGCCTCCGAACAGGCTTTCACTCTGAGTAGTAAATCGGCACATGTTTCATCATCGATAGGAAGGTGTGCCTCCTCTAAGTAATGAAAAATGGTGGCCTTACCACTGTGTTTTCCAACTAAAAACTCGGGTTCATTCTGACCAATGCGACAGGCATCAAACAGTTGATAGGTTCTTGGATTTTTCAACAAGCAAGATGTATGCACGCCGCTCTCATGTGTGAGTGCCATTTCACCTGTAACTGGTTTAAATGGACTGTTCGGTCGTTTAGACACTTTGGCTACGTATCGGCTCAACTTGGTAAAGGTTTCGGTTTTTAGCGTACTGGATATCTGAGCGCTAAACTCCAATGCCATAGCCACTTCCTCCATGGCGGCATTGCCTGCACGTTCACCAAGTCCATTTACGGTAGTACTAAGGCATTTAGCACCAGCCAGATAGGCCGCGAGCGTATTGGCTGTAGCCATTCCCAAATCGTTGTGTGCATGTATCTCCAGCTCCATGGCGGGCAATACGCTTCGAATGCCACTCACCATGTGGTGTGTAGTCAATGGATTGAGCACACCCACCGTATCAGCCAGTCGCACCCTTCGAGCACCCAATGAGTGTGCCAATGATGCGAATTCAAGAAGAAATTCCTTGTCGGCTCTGGCAGCATCTTGCGCCCCGATGGTGACATAGCCAAAGAGCGATTGTGACACTGCAATCAGTTCTTTCATCTGACGTTCTATCCATTTGGGATTTAAATCCATGGCATGCATCAAAATAGGAGAAACAGGAAAAGAAATGTGTACACCATCGGTGCCTGCCCTGCTGGCAAACTGAATATCCGCAATTTTCGCCCTACACCAAGCCAAGGTTTTAAATTTGAAGTGCATATCACACAGTGTTTTGATATCATTCACTTCATTACGACCCATCGCAGGCGATCCGATTTCAATTTCTGGAACACCAGCCATATCAAGCAATGCAGCAATTCTCATTTTTTCAGACAAGGAGAATACCACGCCAGGCGACTGCTCCCCATCACGTAAGGTGGTGTCGATAAAGTATGGTTGACCTAAACCCCCAGCTCCTAGCACCCCTAACCCCTTAAGGGGAAAATGGTTAGTATCGTTTGCTTTTGTATTATCTGCATTCATATGTTTTACTTTTTAGAATAATCAATTCTTACTCTTGTTCCCCTTTAGGGGTTAGGGGTCAGTACTTTCTTAGTCTGCTATCGAATACTTTTCACAGCATTCATCGTTTTCTAATGCATCCAGAATTTCATCAATAACGTCTTCGCCTGTCACGCCACCGTACCAAAAATTGTTGGGTTGCACCACTACCACTGGCCCTTGTGAGCATACATTCAGACACGCTGTGGTGGTTACTACTACATCCAATCCACGATCAGACGCTTCTTCGGCTATATACTGAAGCAAAGAAGTTGCTCCTTTTTTGTTGCATGCTCCTTGAGCATCGCCAGCTACACGGTATGAGTTACATACCAAAATAAGATACTGAGGTTTTTTCATTTGTTTAAATAATTACAGCCCCCTAAATCCCCCATGGGGGACTTGAAAGAACTAGTTTATATATCTTCGTTGTCATGTACTGCGCTCTACAAGCTATGTGACACATCTATAAATTAGCTCACACACAACAACTTATCTTAATTATTAATTATTAATTATTAATTATCTTCACCCACATCCCTTAGCAGTACCTTTACATCCGCTACCACATTTGAACGAATCGGGTTTGGCTATGGAGCGGATAACTTTGTTGTTGTAGATGCCTTCAAGCCCTTCATCTATCAGCCCAGTCATTTCCAACACATATAAGTTGCATGAATTGAGCATAGACTTAGGATTTTGACCAGCTCCACTTACCAATATGGCTCTACAGTCCGATAGCACTTTGGCCATTTC
>CAIUKZ010000167.1 GCA_903899865.1 uncultured Bacteroidales bacterium
AAACACAATGGACACATTGTTCAATACACATTCCAATTTTTAATTCATAAATCATTTGATTTTGGGTCACATAGAAATAAAACTGCGTTTTATTCTCCTATATCACTCTTTATAAGTGATTAATTTCCCGTAGGGAATGTATTTTAATAGAGAAAATAATTATCTTGATCTATTCCCCGTGGGGGATTAATGTTTGCTAATCAGCAGTCTATCCCCTACGGGGAATCTGCCAACATTCTCAATATTTCTATTAATATCAATTCCCTACGGGAAATAACCAGCCCTACAATTTGCAAAGTTATCTGACATTATATTGGAGTGTTCAACGCTACCTAGTACTTTTTTACATCAAGTCATTTTGCCGAAAGGCAAAACTATGTGTCCCATGTGATTCAAAATTAATCGTTGGGGCATCCACCCATTTATGTATAGAACAAAAAAATGGCTGAACCCAATAAGGATTCAGCCGAAAGTGGTAGAATTAATTTTGTCTCTTTTATTTCCGGTTACCCATAAAGCGAAGAAGGTATAAAAATAGATTAACAAAGTCTAGATACAACATCACTGCACCAATTAATGCTAGTTTTTGATTTTGTTCGTTATCTTCAACATTAACCAGCTCTTTAATTTTTTGTGTGTCATAGGCTGTAAGCCCCACAAAAATCAATACACCTACAACAGAAATAATAAAGTGTAAAATTGAACTTTGAAGGAAAAAATTTACCAAGAATGAAATGGCGATTCCAATGAGTGCCATATATAGTATATTCCCCCATGAGCTCAAATCCCTTTTGGTAAAATAGCCATACACACTCATGATTCCAAAAGTAACTGCTGTAACCAAAAAAGTACTTCCAATTGAACTCGCAGTATAAACTACGAAAACACTAGATAGTAAGACACCCCATAGTATTGAATAAATAGAAAATAAGACTGTTGAAGCAGCAATACTTAAGCGTTGCAAATTGGAACTTAAAACAAAAAACACACCTAGCAGTGCGAATCCTAATACCCAAAAGCTAATTTTACTTGAGAAAATGATGCTAAGCAACAACTCCGAACTAGCTACTCTATAGGCTGTTCCAGCAGTAATCAACAGTGCTGCAAACATCCACATGTACACCTTGCGAATCAATGCTACTTGATTCTCTCTTGTTTTTTCTAATGAAAATGAGTTCATTTTTATTTGTATTTAAATTGATAATCTTATAACAACTACTCGTTGATAATGTTATGCAAAAGTAAATAATTTTGGTTCGATTATCTCACTTTGAAGGCGTTTTTTTAGCTATTTTAGTGTTTGGGTGGGAAGAAAAAAGGAATCTATAACGAATTAATCTAAAAGAGGAAATTAAACTACAAACTAAAGAGGGGATTAAACCACAAAAGGCACAAAAGCAAAAATGAAGAGAGAAAAATGAAGAATAAAGAATAAAAATGAAGAGAGAAGAGAACACAAAACTTTGCCTTTGGCAAATTGAATATTACTTCTATTGTTGAAATATAGTTAGGCAGACACCATATTAATACCGACAGGTATTACTGTTGTGTCCATTCTTTCTTTTCATTCTTCATTTTTGCTTTTGTGCCTTTTGTGGTTTTTTTCTGTTAGCGTCCCATGTTTCAATCTTAATCCGCTACTTCCTGTGCAGTCCGCATTCTTTGTGCTCAGGGTCTTCCCACCACCACCGACCTGCTCGGATGTCTTCGCCTGGTTGAACGGCGCGTGTACATGGTTGGCAACCGATGCTAGGGAATCCCTGATCATGAAGTTTGTTATACGGAACTTTGTGAGCTTTGATATAATCCCATACTTGAGCTTCTGTGAAATTAATCAGCGGATTTAATTTTATCAGTTGGTTCGCCTCGTCCCACTCTACCACTTGCATGTCTTTGCGTGTGACAGATTGCTCTCGTCGTAGTCCACAGATCCATACATCCAAACCCTGAAAAGCTCGGCGAAGTGGTTCCATCTTGCGGACGTTACAGCAGCGTTTTCTGCTGTCAATTCCTGCATAAAACAGATTAATGCCTTCCTCTTTGACCATTTTTTGCACATCCTCGTGCTTTGGAAATAGCACTTCCAACTGGATGTTGTACTTCATGTTGGTCTTGTCTATCAGGCTATAAGTTTCGGGGAAAAGCCGTCCTGTATCGAGCGTGAAAATTCGAGTGCTTGCGTCTATTTTTACAATCAAGTCAGTGAGCAGTTGATCTTCAATGCTTAAGCTTGATGATAAAGCTATTTTACCTTTGTATTCTGTTAGGAAATATTGAAGTACTTCTTCAGGTGATTTCCCCTCAAATTGTTGGTTCAGCAGTTCTATTTTATTCATATATAATACGTTTTTTAATAAACATCCTCATTCAACGTCCTTGAAATTGGGCAGTTAAAAATATTTAACCACAAAAGAAAGATTAGAAATTGACAAGAAAGATGAAGTTCACAAAAGAAAATACCTGTCGGTATCCTTTGCCTAATGAATATGAACGATAAGAAGTGTCTAAATTGAAAATGATTGATCTTCCAAGTCGTGAACTATCATACCAGCACCCACTGTTTCGTGAGTGGCTTCATCAATAATCACTAAGCTTCCTGTTGTCCTGTTTTCTTGATAGGAATCAAACTTCAGTGGTTTCATGGTTTTGAGGGTAATGTGTGCTATGTCATTCATGTTGACCGTTTTATCATCGAGAATATTTTCCAAGGTGTTGATATTCACTTTGAAATGCACATCTTTGATTACAGCGCGAGTTTCGTCAGTAGTATGTCTGATGATGTATTTCCCGCCTACGTTTAATGGTCGGTGATTTAGCCAGCACACTAGGAGCGATACATTGGCACTCACTGTAGGTTTGTGAATGTCTGTTTTGACTATCATGTCACCACGACTCACATCTACATTATCAGCCAATCGGATGGTAACAGACTGAGGTGTATATGCTTCAGTCACGGATTTTAATCCTTCATCGATTGCTATAATTTTCGATTGCGTGTTTGATGGTAATACAGTTACTTCGTCACCCACTTTGAAACTTCCACCTGATATTCTTCCTGCATACCCACGATAGTCATGAAACTTGTCGCTATGTGGGCGAATGACGAATTGTACAGGGAAGCGTGCTGGTAGGTTGTTTTCATCCACGCGTACGGGCAATGTTTCCAATAAATGTAGCAATGTCTCACCATTGTACCAAGGAGTTTTCGAAGATCTATCCACCACATTGTCACCATCTCTGGCAGAAATAGGAATGTAAATTACATTTTTCAGTTTCAAGGTTTCGGCAATGGTCTTATATTCAGTTACGATGGCGTTAAAAACTGTTTCATCAAAGTCTACTAAATCCATCTTATTCACAGCCACTACCACATTTGGGATTTGGAGCAAGGAAGCGATGTAAGAGTGGCGCTTGCTTTGTTCGATAATTCCATTTCTAGCGTCAATTAAAATAATCGCAACATCGGCAGTAGAAGCACCCGTCACCATGTTTCGGGTATATTCTATATGCCCAGGAGTGTCGGCTATGATAAATTTTCGCTTAGGTGTGGCAAAGTAGCGGTATGCTACATCAATGGTAATTCCTTGTTCGCGTTCGGCACGAAGTCCGTCAGTGAGTAATGCAAGGTTTACTTCCTCACCACCAAGTCGTTTGCTGGCATCCTTTACCGCTTGAAGCTGGTCTTCGAAGATGGATTTGCTATCATAAAGCAGTCGGCCAATGAGTGTGCTCTTGCCATCATCTACGCTTCCTGCTGTGCTGAAGCGTAAGAGCTCCATGTCTAAATATCCTGTTGTGTCTTTCATTTGGTTTAAAAATTAACCCCTACCCCCTAAAGGGGGACTTTGAGAGAAGATTAGTTGTGAGTAATCATTAAAAATATCCTTCTTTTTTTCTGTCTTCCATGGCGGACTCAGAGCGTTTGTCGTCAGTTCGTCCACCACGCTCGGTAATACGTGAACTGGCTATTTCGTCAATGATGTCTTCCAGCGAATTGGCAGTAGAAAGTGATAGTCCTGTACAGGTAATATCACCAATGGTCCGACAGCGAACTTTCTTCACCACCACTTCTTCGGTAGGTCGGCGGGGTATAGCATCCAATGCAGCATACCACTGACAATCACGATTGAAAACTTCGCGTTCGTGGGTGTAATAGAGTGAGGGAAGTGGAATGTTTTCTTGAAGAATGTATTGCCACACGTCCATCTCAGTCCAGTTGCTAATAGGAAACACCCTAAAATGTTCTCCTAAGTGCTTTTTGCCGTTGAAGATGTTCCAAAGCTCCGGACGTTGGTTCTTCGGATCCCATTGTCCAAATTCGTCTCTGTGTGAAAAGAACCGCTCTTTGGCACGTGCTTTTTCCTCGTCACGGCGCGCTCCACCGAGAGCTGCATCAAATTTGTACTTTTCTAATGTGTCCAGCAGCGTGATGGTTTGCAACTTATTTCTACTGGCATTGAATCCTTTTTCCTCTACTGCGCGTCCGCTGTCTATCGACTCCTGCACTGAACCGACTATCAACTCGGCACCCAACTTCTTGACCAATTCGTCCCGATAGGTGAGGGTTTCATCAAAATTGTGACCCGTATCAATATGAACAAATGGAAACGGAATAGGAGCTGGATAAAAAGCCTTGTAGGCCAAGTATGCCATGACGATGGAGTCCTTACCTCCCGAAAACAACAAGGCTGGCTTTTCAAACTGAGCTGCTACTTCACGAAGGATAAAGATGGATTCGGACTCCAATTCTTTGAGATGGGTTAATTTTTCTTGCATATTCTTTTTTTTATCTAAAGTCTAAAGTCTAAAGTCAAAAGTCTAAGGACTAAGGACTAAGATCTTATGTCAAAAGTCTTGTGTCTTGTGTCTTATGTCTTGGTTTTTGGTTCTTATGTCTTGATTCTTGGTTCTTGGTTCTTGATTCTTGATTCTTGGTTCTAAAATCTAGCGTCTAATATCTAACATCTACTATCTTCTTCCGTTCAACCACTTTGCCAATCACAATAATAATTGGTGTGGGATAAGTGAAATCACTTGTGCTAAGTTCACCGAGTGTAGAGTAGAACTCTTGTTGGTTTGGCAATGATACATTGTGAACCAGTGCTACTGGGGTCTGTGCATCACGACCTTCGGCTATCGCTTTGGCAGCTATCTTGTGAATGGTAGATCCTGCCATATAGCATATCAGTGTGTCAGTGTTTGGCAGACGCAGTTCGGTGGTGTGACCTGTGATAAAAGCAATGGACGACGCTTCTCCTCTTAATGTGAGCGGAATCTGAGTCAGTGCTCCTACTGCTATCCCTGTAGAAATGCCAGGAATGACGTCAACTGCTATACCGTGCTTTTTAATAAATTCAATTTCCTCACCACCATGAGCAAATACCATTGGGTCACCACCCTTTACTCTTGCTACTCTTTTTCCAGTCATTGCAGCTTCCACCATTAGTAGGTTGATGGCTTCTTGTTCATGGCTGTGGCAATGTTTGCGCTTTCCTACATAGACTTTTTCTGCACTGTATTTTTCCAAAAATGTTTGGTCTATCAAGTCATCGTAAAATATCACATCTGCCTCAGCAATGGCACGTTCGCCGCCTATGGTTAGCAAATCAGGATTACCAGGACCAAACCCAATGAGGGTGACTTTACCTTTTGAAAAATTATCTGATTCTGCTGCGTTCATCTATTGTTGTTTTTTTTGATAATGCAAAGTAAGCCCAAAATGAGTCGGCAGACAATAGCTTGTTCATGGTAAATGCATACCCTATTTGTGGTATTGAATACAAAAGATAAACAATCAACATGCTTCACATAAAGCAACACCTACAAATGAAGCTATACCCCTACATAGCAAAGCTTTATGTATAGTAAAAATCTACGACAACACCAATTGTAATCATTTTGAAACATTTTATAAACATTTTCTTAATACATTCGGAACATTGATGTAATAAACCAACCCTACTTTTGCATCAAAAATTATAAAACTCATCTATTATCAATTTTTAATTCAAAAATTTTACAAATGAAAACAAAATCTATCATTTTTAAGTCGGCTTTCATGTTGGCTTGTGTTTTAACAGTAGCTTCTTGTAAAACAAAAGAAGATCCAACTCCAACTCCAGCGGGTCCAAAGGCCACAACTCTTACTGCTGATATTCCTGCAGGTAGTACTCGTAGTCTTTCAGCTGATACAGTTTACACGCTTGGAGCTCAAGTGCAAGTGTCAGGTACTATTAATATTGCTGCTGGTACTGTTATCAAAGGAGATAAAGCATCTAAAGCTGCACTTATCATCCTCCCAGGAGGAAAAATCAATGCTGTTGGTACAGCTACAAAACCTATTGTTTTCACTTCAGCAATGGCACCTGGCTTGCGTAATGCTGGTGATTGGGGTGGTATCATCATTGTAGGTAAAGCTCCAGTAAATCAAACAACTGCCTCTGTAGAAGGACTTACACGTCCTGTGAATTTCGGTTTAGATCAAATCGCTGCAACAGAACGTAAGGCTGACGACAACTCAGGAACACTTCAATATGTTCGTATCGAGTTTGCAGGTATTCCAATGCAACCAGACAAAGAAACGAATGGTTTGACTATGTGTGCTGTTGGTTCTGGTACTACTATTGACCACGTACAAGTTTCATATTGTGGTGACGATTCATTCGAATGGTTTGGTGGTAATGTAAATTGCAAATACCTTATTGCTTACTTAGGACTTGATGATGAATTTGATACTGATTATGGTTATTCTGGTAACGTGCAATATGCTTTTGGACTTCGCAATCCTCGTATTGCTGACGTATCTACTTCAAATGGTTTTGAGTCTGATAATGATGGTGGTGGTACCACCGCTACGCCAAAAACAAGTGCAGTATTCTCCAATGTTACTTTGATTGGACCATGGAAAAATTCTAAAGATGGTAATGTGAATAAACAATATGGTGCAGGTATGCACATCCGTCGTAACAGCTCTATCTCAGTTTTCAACTCAGTTTTTGCAGGATGGAATATTGGTTATGTGTTAGATGGTTCTTCTACTCTTACTAACGCAAAATCAGGTAGTTTAGCAATGGAAAATTGTTATCTAGTAGCTTCGAAAATGGGTTCAGTATCTGCTACAAATACAGGAAATGGTGCATTTACAACCTCTGCAGTTGTAGATTCAATCTTCAAAATTTCTAACAAGTATTACGCAACAAATGACACCTTGAAAATTGCAGGTTGTTTCTATGACGCAACTAAAGAGGGTGTAGCTGCTAATCCTACTTCTAACCTTCCTGGTGCTGGTTCTGCATTGTTGACAGGTGCTAAATATACCAATACTAAGCTAGGTACTTTCTTTGATAAAACTCCTACTCATATTGGTGCATTCGGTACTACTGACTGGGCTAAAGAATCTTGGACTAACTGGGATCCACAAAACACAGTTTACTAGATTTATCAATCAAGCTGAATTTAATATATGGAGAGAGAGCAGAAATGCTTTCTCTCTATTTTTTAAATAAAACCATTGCAAAATTGATAAAATTTATTATCTTTATGTGAACTAAAACACAATTACCATGAGAAAAACAATATGCACCATCGCACTCACTTTTATCATTACTTGGGGGTTTGCACAGCAACCATCTAATATCATTGAAAGTGATGGCCTGTTTTTTACTGACAACACTCAGACTGTTCTCTATTCAGGAGAGTATAAAGAATTCTTTGAAAATGGAGAATTGAAACTTGAGATGAATATTCATCAAGGTAAGCCAGAGGGTTCGTACATCATCTATTTCAGCAATGGAAAACCAAATGAGGTACGCTCCTACAAAAATGGAGAATTTCATGGCGTATGGAGAACTTATAACGAGTCTGGTGTGCTTGTAGCTGAAGCAACTTACAAAAGCAATAAAAAGGATGGCGTGTGGCGCGTATGGGATGACGCAGGAATTATGAGATACGAAATGCATTACACCAATAATGCAAAAACTGGAACTTGGTACATGTGGGATGACAAAGGAAAATTAATTTCAGAAAAAGGATATTAATACTATTGGACATAAAAAATCCAGACATGCAGCAAGGCCATCCTAGGCTCTTTCCAAAACCAAAACACTCATAACAAGCAACATAATATCAAATCAAACACCAAACTAATTTCAAACACCATTCAATGAAACGTTTTGTAATCATTTTGAAACATTTATTTATTCTGTTTGAAACACAATTGAAACATGAAAGGCATTACTTTGTAGCAAATTAATAATTAAAAAAATTGCTATATGAAAGCTATATTGTTTTGTATTGTTTCGATGTTTGTTTTTTCATCAGTAGTACTTGCAGAAAATAACACCGTAGAATCTGCAATTACCACAGTATCTGACAATTCAACCGTATTAAAAGGATCTGTAGTAGATAAAAACACCAAAGAATCACTTGCGGGTGTTGTAATTACTGCTAACGGCAAAAAAGTGTACACCGATCTTGATGGTAACTTTTCAATATCAAATCTTTGCAAAGGCAACTGCAAAGTAGTAGTAAAATTAATTTCTTACCAAGATCAAACAATTGAAGTAGACATGAATTCTACTCAAGACTTACAAATAAAACTACAAGCGAGATAAAATTTTCATTACGTCTACAAAAGAGTGGGGCTGTCAAAATTGACAGCCCCACTCTTTTGTTAGAATAGAACTCAGAACGCAGATGGGAAACTCACAATCAGAAGCACAACTTTTCCACTTCCACACGGGATTATAAAAGAAACTATATTGTAAAGATGATGCCAAAAAACGATGAAAAGTAACACTTCACCTTCAAGTCAATCTAAACAACCTAAAGTCAACACAATACAAATATTGGCTTTATAACGTTTAGGGTGGATACTTTTTCTAAACACAAAAGAACACATCGTTAAACACCAATTTTGAATTTTATTTTTAGGATGATTTTTTCGAGCACATAGAAATAAAACTGCGTTTTATTGTCTTGTGAGTCATATAATACCGTTTGCACAAACAATATAGTCCAATTTCGACTTCATCTCATTGATACTATTTGTTTGAAGC
>CAIUKZ010000168.1 GCA_903899865.1 uncultured Bacteroidales bacterium
GGACAATCAGATTGCAGTTGAAATTGACTCTTTTGAAGGAGTGTCGCTAGATTTTTGCATAGGTTTAACGAAACATGTTGAGTCTGTTTTTGACAGAGAAGTGGAAGATTACGAGCTGGAAGTTGGCTCTGCCGGGCTTACTGAACCATTTAAAGTGCTCAAACAATATGAAAAGAATGTTGGCAATCAAGTCGAAGTACTTACCAAGTCTGGTAAGAAACTAGCTGGAATTCTTACAGAGGCCACCGAGCAGGATTTTACGATTGAAATTGAAAAATCAGAAAAATCAGAAGGTGCGAAGAGAAAGGTAAAGGTTGTTGAGAGTGTAGCGTTCTCATACGATGAAATTAAATACACAAAATATATTATAAGATTTAAATAAGCCATGAGCAAGAAAGAAACTATTAGCTTAATAGGTACTTTTTCGGAGTTCAAAGAAATCAAGAACATCGATAGAAGTACGTTGATTAGTGTAATGGAAGAGTCATTCCGCAATGTTATTTCAAAATTATTTGGAACAGATGAAAACTATGATGTCATTATCAATCCGGACAAGGGTGACTTTGAAATTTATAGAAATAGAACGATTGTTGCGGATAATGAGTTAGAGGATAGCAATTTGCAAATTACCTTATCTGAAGCAAAAAAAATTGACGAAGATTATGAGTTGGGCGAAGAGGTTACAGATACCGTTGATTTTTTAGGATTTGGTCGTCGTGCAATTTTAACATTGAGACAAACCCTGTCTTCAAAAATTTTGGAGCTTCAAAAGGACAGCGTGTTCAGCAAATACAGTGAGATGGTAGGTCAAATTGTAAGTGCTGAATTGTATCAAATATGGAAGAAAGAAATGTTGTTGATTGACGAAGAAGGAAATGAACTCTATCTTCCTAAATCAGAACAAATCCCAACTGATTTCTACCGAAAAGGTGACACCGTGAGAGCTGTTGTAGCCATGGTAGAGAATAGAAATAATAATCCAAAGATTATCCTTTCACGTATTTCGCCACTTTTCCTTGAGAGATTGTTTGAATTGGAAGTACCCGAAATTCATGAAGGACTGATTACCATCAAAAAGACAGCGCGTATGCCAGGCGAAAGAGCCAAAGTAGCTGTTGAATCTTATGATGATCGAATTGATCCAGTAGGAGCATGCGTGGGTGTAAAAGGATCGCGTATTCATGGTATTGTAAGAGAATTGAGAAATGAAAATATTGATGTTATCAATTATACAAGCAATATCAACTTGTTTATTTCTCGCGCGTTGAGTCCTGCAAAAATTTCATCCATACGACTAAATGAAGTGGAGAAAAAGGCAGAGATTTACTTGAAACCCGAAGAGGTATCACAAGCCATTGGTAAAGGTGGAATGAATATTAAGCTTGCAGGCATGCTTACTGGTTATACGTTGGATGTATTCAGAGAATTGGATGAGGAAAACGACATTGAAGATATCTACCTGGATGAATTCAGCGATGAAATCGATCAATGGATTATTGATGCCCTCAAAAGCATTGGTTATGATACCGCAAAGAGTGTGTTGAATGTATCACGTGAGGATCTTGTTCGTCGTACTGACCTTGAAGAAGAAACCATCGACGAAGTCTTGGGCATCTTAAAGGCTGAATTTGAAGAGGAGGCTTAATTTTTTTCAATCAACTAGCTCCTACAATAAATAATTGAATTTCGATAATTGTAATTTTAGAATATGTCTATAAGATTAAGTAAAGCCTGTAAAGATTTGAACATAGGTATGAGTACCGCAGTTGAATTCCTTGCAACCAAAGGGCATAAAATAACTGTTGATCCAAATTATAAGTTGGAAGATGATTTGCATCTTTTACTTGTAAAGGGGTTTGACAAAGATATGGCGCTCAAAATTGAATCGGAACGCCTCAGCCAAGAACGTCAACATAAAGATAAAGGCAGTTCGGTTTCAATTGAAGGTTTTAATAATCAAGCTCAATCGGTTGAAAAGCCAGTTGAAACTATTCAAGTCACAATTTCGGAAGATCAATTGCCACATTTCAAGTCTGTTGGTCATATTGATTTAACTCCTAAAGCCAAAAAAGCAGAGCCTAAGATTGACGAACCTACTCCAGTGGTTGAATTGGAGCCCGTTGCTGAGCCTGTTAAAGTTCAACCGCAAATAGTGGAACAAGTTCAAGAGCCAGTAATTGCTGTGGCGCCTGTTATTGTTGAAGTGAAGGAAGAACAATTACCTATTATCCCGAAGGAAGTAGAACCAATAGCATCGGTTGTAGAACCCATAATTGTAGAACCGACACCTGTAGAAGAAGTTAAAGCAGTCAAACCTGTTGTAGAAGGAATAGTAGAAACGGAAAGCAATAATCACGAAGAAGATGAGGTGTTTAGTTTAAACAGAAACACTATTGATAAGACACCAGTTGTTGTAGGAACGATTGACTTAAATCTTTTAAATCAAAGTACACGTCCTAAGCCGAAAACCAAGGAGCAAAAGAAAAAGGAACGTGAGGAGAAAGGAAAACAGGCGGTTCTGGATGCTAAAAAACCGTTCGATGGCGAGAAGAAAATTCTTCGTACTGCGGCAGAAGTAGCTAACGATCCTTCTCACCCAAAGAAAAAACGTGAACGATTCAATAATCAAAAAATTGACATCAACACTCCTCAAAAAGCTACGTCAAATGGTGGTCCAACTCAAGGATTTGCACATCCAAAGAAACCTACTCCAGGAGCTAACAATAATAAAGCAGGTGGTGCAGGTGCTAAAGATAAATTTCAACGTCCGATTAAAACCGTTGTTGATGAAGTAGATGTACAAAAGCAAATTAAGGAAACGCTAGCCCGTCTTTCTGGTGCAAACAAAAAAGGTAAAGGTTCGAAATACCGTAGGGATAAGCGTGACTCTATTTCTGCACGTCAGCAAGAACAGGCACAGCGCGAGCGCGATGGTGAAAGTGTATTGAAACTCACTGAGTTTGTTACTGTGAGCGAATTGGCTGTCATGATGGATGTGTCTGTAAATCAAGTAATTGGCACATGCATGTCTATCGGAATGATGGTTTCTATTAACCAACGATTGGATGCTGAAACCATTAATATAGTAGCAGAGGAATTTGGATTTACCACTGAGTATGTTAGCTCTGAAGTTATTGACGCTATCGGTGAGGAAGAAATTGATACCGAGTTAGATTTGTTGCCACGTTCACCTATCGTTACGGTGATGGGACACGTTGACCATGGTAAAACGTCTCTTCTCGATTATATACGTAAAACCAATGTAATTGCTGGTGAAGCAGGGGGTATCACTCAACACATTGGTGCATACAATGTAAAACTTGAAAATGGGCAACACATCACTTTCCTTGATACTCCTGGTCACGAGGCATTTACTGCAATGCGTGCACGTGGAGCAAAGGTTACCGATATTGCCATTATTATAGTTGCTGCTGATGATAGTGTGATGCCTCAGACCATTGAGGCCATCAATCACGCTTCGGCTGCCAATGTACCAATGGTTTTTGCAATCAACAAGATTGACAAACCAGGTGCAAATCCAGAAAAGATAAAGGAAACACTTGCCCAGATGAATTATTTGGTTGAGGACTGGGGAGGCAAATACCAATCGCATGAAATTTCAGCCAAAAAAGGGCTTGGTATTCCAGAATTGTTAGAAAAAGTATTGCTAGAAGCTGAACTACTTGAGTTGAGAGCCAATCCTAACAAGCGTGCTGTAGGTTCAATCATTGAATCAACATTGGATAAAGGTAGAGGCTATGTGTCTACTCTTCTTGTTCAAAATGGTACGCTTAAACAAGGCGACGTGGTATTAGCAGGAACCTATTTTGGAAAGGTGAAAGCAATGTTCAACGAGCGTAACCAACGTATTACAGAAGTTCATCCAGGTGAGCCTGCTTTGATTTTAGGTTTGAATGGTGCTCCGCAGGCGGGTGATAACTTTAATGTGTTGCCTACAGAGCAAGAAGCTAGAGAAATAGCCAATAAGCGTGAGCAACTTCAACGTGAGCAAAGTTTACGTACTAAGAAGCACTTTACATTGGATGAACTTGGTCGTCGAATTGCTCTAGGTGATTTCAAAGAATTGAATATCATTGTTAAAGGTGATGTGGATGGTTCTGTTGAAGCACTTGCCGATTCATTATTGAAATTATCGACTGAAAACATTCAAGTAAACGTAATACATAAAGCCGTAGGAGCGATTTCTGATTCCGACATTCTCCTTGCAGCGGCTTCCAACGCAATTATTTGTGGTTTCAATGTTCGTCCTACTTCTACTGCCCGTAAGATAGCGGACAAAGAAGA
>CAIUKZ010000169.1 GCA_903899865.1 uncultured Bacteroidales bacterium
CTTATCAAAATAGGTGTTAAACAGTATGATAAGATTGCCCTTCTATCCGAAGGGAGAAATGCTTGGATCATTAGTGAGCTTGCTATTTTGCATACCGGCGCAGTAAATGTACCACTATCAGTAAAACTGGAGGAAAGCAATGACTTAGCATTCAGGCTAAACCACTCCGAATCCAAATTTATTTTCGTTTCGGGTGGACAATTGAATAAAATTCGTTCCATTTATCATGAACTACCATTATTGCAACGAGTGATTGTTTTTGATGAACAAGCCGAATACCTAGACAAAGAAATGTCATGGAAAGAATTATTGGAATTGGGTCAAGCCGTGCTGAGCATTAACAACAATTTGATCGAAGACACTGCGAATAAAATTCTTCCTGACGACAGTGCCACTATCTGTTATACCTCAGGCACCACCGCCGATCCCAAAGGGGTGATGCTTACCCACCGCAACTATACCGCCAA
This sequence comes from uncultured Bacteroidales bacterium, assembly GCA_903899865.1. Taxonomy (GTDB): domain Bacteria; phylum Bacteroidota; class Bacteroidia; order Bacteroidales; family Paludibacteraceae; genus Paludibacter. Next base: position 468 of record CAIUKZ010000169.1, read on the forward strand.
CGTAGAGCAAGCATTAGGATTAGTAAAAATCACACCTGCCTACCGCACTCTAATCATTCTACCTCTTGATCATTGCTTTGCACATGTAGCTGGGTTCTATAGTTTTATGTCAGCAGGCGCAAGCGTGGCTACTGTTCAAGCTGGCAAAACAGGTGTGGAAACTCTCAAAAACATTCCTGTAAACATCAAGGAGTTTAAGCCACACATTCTACTGAGTGTCCCTGCACTAGCAAAAAACTTCAAGAAAAACATTGACACGGCTATCAAAGCACAAGGCAAAACAGCCTACCGGTTATATAAATTGGGTCTTAGAATAGCGTATGCTTATAATAAAGAAGGACACAACAAAGGAGAGTCTATTCTAGGACTTATTCAAAAGCCTTTAATTGATTGGTTTGACAAAATAATTTTCAGTAAAATACGTGAAAATTTCGGAGGACAATTGGAGTTTTTCATCGGTGGAGGTGCCTATCTAGACATTGATTTACAACGCTATTTCTACGCCATTGGCATTCCTATGTTTCAAGGCTACGGGCTGTCCGAGGCTACGCCCATTATTTCGTCCAACAATAAGAAGAAGCATAAACTCGGCACATCAGGAACATTGGTAAAAAACCTGTCCTTCAAAATCTGCGATGATGAAGGTCATGGACTTGGATTTGGTCAAACGGGCGAAATCATTGTTAAAGGTGAAAACATCATGGCTGGATATTACAAAAATGAGAAAGCCACTAACGAAGTTCTCAAGGAAGGTTGGCTACACACTGGCGATATGGGATATATGGACGAGGACAAATATCTTTATGTCATTGGTCGATTTAAAAGTCTGTTAATATCCAGTGATGGAGAAAAATACAGCCCAGAAGGCATAGAGGAATCGATTGTTGAACACTGTAACCATATAGACCAAGTCATTCTTCACAACAATCAAAACCCATTCACAGTGGCGATGGTAGTACCCAATACAGATGCCTTGAAACGTCACATCTTGCGAAAAAAACCAAACATTGATCTCAATTCCCAAGAAAGCAAGCAACTGGCACTGGAAATGATACAACAAGATATCAACCAATTCAAAAAAGGTGGCAAATATGATGGTATGTATCCCGAGCGATGGCTACCTGCTGCCATAGCCATTCTACCCGAACCAATGACGGAGCAAAATGGACTGGTAAACAGCACCATGAAAGTGATGAGAAACAAAGTTGTGGAACGCTATGCCGATAGACTTGAGACACTCTATGCTACTGGTGGTAAAAACATCATCAACAAGGAAAATCTAGCGGCGTTGAACCTTTAATTTTCAGCGACTTATCATTTACTCACCACAAAAGGCACATTAGAAAACAATAAGAAAGAAGCAGGAAAGCACACAAAAGATAATTA
>CAIUKZ010000170.1 GCA_903899865.1 uncultured Bacteroidales bacterium
AACCTTATTTCTGAATACTATTATTTTTTTTAAAGTTAGATATTTAATTGTAAATTAATCTATTACAGTTAGTATTGTATGTTTTTTATTCATCTAATACTTAAGTGAAAATCACAAAACTATGAAAACACCCTTTCATCCCTTTTCACATTATTTACTATTAATAATGCTGATATTCAATGTGGGTACTGTCAAATCAGTACCAGCTAATCCCAATCCTATCAAAGTTTGTCAACCCAATGGAGATACAATAAGTGTCCGCCTGAAAGGGGACGAACATTCTCATCAAGTGGAAACCGAAGATGGTTATACGCTGGTAGAAAGTGGTAATAAGACATTGGAGTATGCTACGCAAGATGCCCAAGGTAATCTGGTGTCATCCCACGTCATGGCTAAGAACAATGCCAACCGTACTGACAATGAGCGCAAGACACTCTCACGCATCAGTCAGCACCTGCAAGCTAGTCCGCAACAAAAATCTTCCAGACTTAAATCCTCACCTGCACCACTGCAAGCAAAAGTGAAGTCCTCAAGCAATGCTGTAACAGGAAAAAAGAAGATCCTATGCATTCTGATAGGCTTCACAGATAAGCCATTTGTGAAAACGAAGGCTGAATTTGAAAACTTGTTTAATAAACCAGGATACAACGTCAATGGTGCTACGGGAAGCTTTCGCGACTTCTATCTAGAGGCTTCGTATAATCAATTAGAATTAAATACCACAGTAGTAGGACCATTTACCGCTTCAAAGGACTGGGCATATTATGGAAGTGATGTTCCATATAAGGATGCGAATGCTTATGAATTGATACGAGAAGCTTCTCTGCTAGCAGATCCTACTGTTAACTTTGCTGATTATGACAATGATGGAGATGGACGAGTAGATCAGGTGATAGTGATTCACGCAGGATATGACCAGGCAGCAGGAGGTGGAGAAAATAGCATTTGGTCACATTATTCAGCAATATATCCAACCCTCGTATTGGATGGTAAAGTCGTAGAACCATTCGTAACTACTGCAGAATTGTCAAGCTCTTGGGGTTCATCAATTTCTAATATTGGAGTGATTTGTCATGAAATGGGGCATGCTTTTGGTGCAGATGATTTTTATGACACCAATTATGATATTGAAGGTCAGTATCTTGGAACAGGATCTTGGGATTTGATGGCCGGAGGATCTTGGAATAACAGCGGAAGAACACCACCGCATCCTAATGCCTACATAAAAACGGCTGTATATGGCTGGACAAATGCAACAACCTTAAAAACTGGACAATCACTTCAAATTCTTAACTCCACCCAAAACAACAACCAGATATATAGAATAAACACACTTACTCCAAGCGAGTATTATCTGTTGGAAAACAAACAAAAGCTTGGGTTTGATGCTTTTGTCCCAGATCATGGACTGCTGGTTTACCATGTGGATAGTTGGCATACAGCAAACGCATCCTCTCATCAAGGGATGTATGTTGTTGCATCTGGATCTACTGCACCCAATGGGGTAGAAACTACGGCTACTTCGCCCATCAATACAGGAAAATGCACATTTCCTTCGGCTTTTAATATCACCTCATTCACTGACAATACCACCCCTAATATGAAATCGTGGGCTGGTGATAATACCTATGCACCACTCACCAATATAACTGAGAATACCGTCACAAAGATAATAGGTCTTGACTTCAAAGGTGGAGTGCCAGGTGTGGCGCCAAGTACCCAAGTTACAAACCTTACCGTAAGTAATTTGTCGTATGGTAGTTTGACATTGAATTGGAAAAGAGGAAATGGAGATGGCGTGATAATAGTAGCGAGAGAAAGTACTCCCATTACCACTTTTCCATCGGATGGTGTGAATTATTTATCGAACCCCAAATTTGGGACAGCTTCATGTCAACTGGGCGGTGCTTATGTGGTGTATACTGGAGTAGGTACTTCGGTGGATGTAAGTGAATTAAAATTTGGAACCACTTACTATTTTTCGGCTTATGAATATAAAGGAGTTTCAGTGGCATACAAAACACCTTCATTGGATGGTAGTGCAACTACATTGGGTGCAAGTGTATGCAGTATTTCTGCCAATCACAATACCAAGACCTATTGCTCAAAAGTGGAATTTAATACCATCAGTCAGGTATCTGAGATAGTATCCGGTGTGTATAATAACTATCTGGATTACACCAATTCGAGAACGAATGTGGTTCAAGGTAGCTCCTATCCACTTTCAGTCACACTCACTACTTTGAGTGGGATGGTCTATTCCAAAGCATGGATAGACTGGAACCGGAATGGAAGTTTTGATGATGCTGGTGAAGTTTTTGACTTAGGCTCAGTGTATTCACCAGCTTATAACACACCACCGCTTACAGTGAATGTACTTGTACCGAGCAATGCAGCATTGGGCATTGTAACCATGAGAGTGTCATGTAAAAAGACTTCAAATTTTGGATCGTGTGATGGTGGAGCTACTACCGGAGAAATGCAAGTCCAAGATTACATGCTCAATGTACTATCTGGTATACCCACCACGGTAAGTGAAGGTGAGGAGTCAATTCTCAAAGTCTATCCCAACCCAGTGAGTGAAGTGCTAAGAATAGTGGGGATATCCAGTTTTTCCAATTTAAACTTCCAAATCTTTGATGCTTATGGTCAACTAGTTAAAGCTTCAAGTATCAATATTTCGAACTCAATATCCGTTTCCGATTTATCACAAGGAATGTACTTCCTCAAACTGGAAAATGGAATGTTGGCTAAATTTATAAAACACTAACCAAAATCTAAACTATGAAAAAAATCATTATTTCCCTTGCCATTGTTTTATTTTCTACAGCTATTAAGGCTGTAGTAGTAAAAACTGTAAATTCATCCTCTGCTGGAACGCTCACTACTTATTTCAGTCCATCAGAGAGAGGAACTGTAACCAATCTTGCCGTCACAGGTAAAATGGATGCTCGTGATTTCAAATTTATCCGCGACACCTTGAAGGCTTTGATAAATCTAGACCTAAACAATGCCTCTATTCTAGCTTATAGTGGAAGCAAAGGAACGGATTCGAATGCTACAAGTTATGCTGTAAACTCTTTTCCGCCTTTCGCACTAAGTGGAGATGAAACTCACCCCAATCTAAAACTCGAAAAAGTAACACTTCCTGCCAATATTCAAAAAATTGAAGCAGCAGCTTTTTATTATTGTATTGCCTTAAATCAAGTAAATTTACCATCAGGATTATTGAGTATTGGCTGTAATGCATTCTCCGCTACAGCATTAGAGTCTGTTACGATACCTAATACTGTTACTGAGGTTCAATGGAATGCATTTGCACAATGCTCGTCTTTGACGACTGTAAAATTGTCATCATCCATGACGAACATTTCTTTGCAGTTGTTTGCATATTGCTTGTCATTGGGAGAAATAGAAATTCCAGAATCAGTTACTTCTATTTCATACGAGGCGTTTCATTCTTGTATCAATCTCAAGAAAGTAACTTTGCCTTCTAAACTTACTGACTTAGGTACCTATGCATTTAATGAATGCACAGCACTCAACACAGTGATTGTCAAAAATCCAGTGCCATTAGATTTATACGAGAGCGGTAATCTTTTTGCTTTTGGTCAAGTTCCAAGCCAATGTGTCTTGTGGGTGCCAAAAGGTACTTCTGGTGCTTATTCATCTACATTGGTTTGGAGCTTTTTTCAAACGATAAAGGAAGTTGTCCCAACATCGGTCAATGAAAATAGCGTTCAGCCATCAGCAGTATTTTACAATTCGGTGACTGATGAGATTGTCATGAATGGAACCGTTCAGAACACAGCTCTAAACTATCAAATTATCAGTGTGAATGGAATGGTGGTTCTGCAAGGCACCACCACAGCAAATTCTAGAATTAATACAGCAGGATTTGGATCGGGCGTGTATGTTTTAGTATTGGACAATGGTACTAAAACCAAATTCATCAAAAACTAGAATGCTAAATATCTCAAAATCAGGATTCAAGCTCACTACTTGAATCCTGATTTTTTTATTAGGAGAATTGGTGGTTGGATTGAAAGAAGCATAATTTTCAAATCCAAATTGGTAGTTCTGCATCAAAAGAAATCCAAAGTTTCAATTTGCTCACTCATCCATTTTTCATTTCATGTCGGGTTTATATTCATAGTTTATAATTATTTCTTCGTGTTTTTCATATTCCTAGGGTTGAAGCGTATTGTGAAAATCAAAACTTTCAATAGTCATAAACACTAGAATCATCAACCGAAGTCAGAACCAATCATAGCTCGATTTAGCTTTTCTTAACTCCCCAAAAGGATTATCTCAATAATCATAAAATTGTACATAAATGTTTAGCGTTATAAAAAAAATCATTTATCTTTGACTCAAGTTATTTTATCAATCAAAACTCAATTAAAACATTAACTTATGAAAGCACAAAACGACGACTTATTGGTTTATGATGAAGATGATGCAGTGAAATTTATCCTCAATTATATTCCAAAAGAGGATTTGGGTTCAATAGATGAGATGAAGATTGAATACGTGTTGGATGTGGTCTATGACTTTTACGAAGAAAATGGTCTTATTGACGAAGAATCAACTGAAGAAGCTAGTGTTGATGAGGAAGAAATGTTGCAGTTTATTCTCAATTCTGCCGAAAAAGATGAAATGGCATTATCACCTGAAGAGCTACAACTCATCCTTGATGGTGAGTATGAGTATGGAAAATCTTTGGGTATCTATGAAGAGGATGAAGAGGATGAAGCGTAATTGTTTTACGTATTCCATTATGATTTTTAGTTTTGTTTAAAGAATAAAAACACCAGAATAGACTCAAATATCTTGGTGTTTTTTTCTTTAATATTTATATGCTTACTTTTTTGTGTTTTTATGTATAGAACTTTGTATGTCTTTGTGTGGGTGATGGCTTGGCTGCCTTTGAATTTTTTGTATCTCTTTTCAAACATTTGTTATTACCTCATCTACTACCTATTTAAGTATCGAAAAAAAGTAGTTCGCGAAAATATTCGATTAGCATTTCCCGAAAAGTCACTTACCGAACGAATGGAGATAGAAAAGAAATTCTATCGGTTTTTTTGCGATGTGTTTATTGAAACTATCTCATTGATGCATATTAGTAAAAAAGAGATGCGTCAACGCATGCAGTTTGTAAATGTGAGTGAGGTGATAGAGCAATATGAAAAGGGCAAAAGTTGTATGCTCATGACAGCGCATTATGGCAACTGGGAATGGTGTTCCACAGTGTCCATTTGGTTGCCCGAGGGTAAACCACTTTATGGCATTTATAAACAGTTGTCTGTCACGAGTTTTGATCATTTGATGTGTGTGCTCAGAATGCGGTTTACGGGCAAAGTGGTCGAACAAAATGAATTAACCCGCAAAATGCTTCAGCTTAGAACACAAAAACAATTGGCAATGTTTGGAATGATATCTGATCAAACACCTTTGCCGAATAACTCTCACCTCTGGGTTGATTTTCTCCATCAAGATACTATTACCATTGTGGGTACTGAAGTATTAGCAAAGAAATTTGATTATCCTGTCTATTACGCCAAGCTAACTCGCCTACGGAGAGGATATTACACCTGTGAATTTATTCCTATCGCACTATCTCCTAAGGAAACGGAGGATGGTATGATTACAAGCACATACATGTCAATGCTGGAGCAAACCATCAATGACAATCCTGCTTATTGGCTATGGACTCATAAGCGATGGAAGTATAACCGAGGCATCTCTCAAGTCCCACAATACTAAGCAACTGAATCAGATGATCACAACAGCAATCGTAATTCTCAATTGGAACGGAGAGGCATTTATAAAACAATTTCTTCCAAGTGTTTTGGCATTTACTAATGATTATAATACGCGAATCATTGTAGCCGACAACGCTTCTACCGACAGTTCAGTGGAACTGTTGAAATCCCATTTTCCTACAGTAGATATTATCCTGCTTGACAAAAACTACGGATTTGCTGGTGGCTATAACAGAGCGTTGCAACAGGTTGAAGCAACTTATTATTTGCTCTTAAATTCAGACGTTCAAGTGTCCAATTTGTGGTTAGACCCATTGGTAAATTACATGCAGCACCACCCTGATGTGGCTGCATGTCAGCCAAAAATCAGGTCGTTTCACGAACCATTCAAGTTTGAACATGCTGGTGCAGCTGGTGGATTTATTGATAAGTTTGGCTATCCATTTTGTAGGGGGCGTGTGTTTGGCGATGTAGAAGTGGACAATGGTCAGTACGATACGATTATCGACATTTTTTGGGCTACTGGAGCGTGTTTGATGATTCGCTCACAGGTGTTCTGGGAGGTCGGAGGTTTTGATGAAGATTTTTTTGCTCACATGGAAGAAATTGATCTGTGTTGGCGCATAAAAGGACGTGGATACCGCATAGCATGTGTTCCAGAAAGCGTTGTGTTGCATGTAGGAGGCGGAACATTGGGCGTGGAAAGTCCATTTAAAACCTACCTTAACTTTCGGAATAACCTACTCATGTTGTACAAAAACCTACCTAGTGATACGCTGAAGAATGTGATGCGGTG
>CAIUKZ010000171.1 GCA_903899865.1 uncultured Bacteroidales bacterium
GATTTGTGTGCTTTTCTGAATGCTCAGGGTGGTAGAGTTCTAGTCGGTGTTGGCGGTAAAGGGGAGATACTAGGTGTTAATCAAGCAGATCTTTTGCTAGAACAACTTAAAATCTACTTGCTTGCATCCATCGTGCCCGAATCTCCATTCACCATAAGTGTTGAGTCCATTGATGCTAAGGAGATTTTAATGATTAAAGTTTCTGGAGGTTCAAAGCAACCATATATTTTTGATGGTGGTATTTATTTTCGTAAAGGTTTTAAAACGGAAAAAGCTACTTCTAGAGAAATATCAGAACTTATTCATAAGCGTCAGGCGTCAGAATCCCACTGGGAAAGACAATCAGTTATGGGTGTCGATTTAGATGATTTGGATCAAAAGTTAATTCTTTCTATCATGAAAGAATCGAAAGAGAATCATCGTGGTAATTTTGAAGGAAATGATGTTTTAGACTTTCTATCTTTTTATGGTTTATATCAAAATGGTTCTTTCACAAATGCATGTGTTGTTCTTTTTGCTAAAAATCCGTCACGGTTTATCCCTCAAATACGAGTTCGACTAACCGAATATGGAGAAGGAAAAACAAGTAATTCATTATTGCGAGATGAAGTGTTTGAAGGCAATTTGTTTGATATTCAAGATAAGCTTGAGCGATATATTGGAAACCTAGGTGTTAGAAGTGTTTTTGCAAATAATCAATGGAAAAGAATTGACTTTAAATTTCCAGAAAAAGCTTTACAAGAAGGAGTTGTAAATGCTCTTATGCATAGAGACTATCGTAGCATTTCTAGCGGAGTTTCTATTAGTATATATTCTGATAGTTTTGTGATTTCAAATAGCGGCCATTTACCTGATGATTTGAAAACCAATCAGTTGAAGAAGAATCACAGATCGCATCCAGTAAATCCAGATATTGCTCATATCATCTTTTTAAGAGGTTTGATTGATAAGTTAGGGCGAGGTACTCTTAAAATCTTAGAGGAATGCAAAACTGAAGGTCTTAGAGAACCCGAATGGAAAGATAATAATGATGGTATTACTCTTACTTTCTTTGGTCCTAAAGCATTGCCAATTAAGAAAGAGATTAAACTTCCTGTAAATGATGCTGTAAATGATGCTGTAAATGATGCTGTAAATGATGCTGTAAATGATGCTGTAAATGATGCTGTAAGTAAAGGCGTATTTGATGCTGTAAGTGATGCTGTAAGTGACACTCTAAATGATGCTGTAAAATGTATTATAGTTAATAAAGAAGGAACTACAATAACAGAACTAATGAGTGTTTTAGGAAAGTCTAATGCAACAGTTAAGCGTTATTTGCAATTACTAAAACTGTCAAACTTAATTGAATTTAAAGGATCTGCAAAAACGGGCAAATATTATCCATCGCAGTATCTACAAGACAAAATAAAAGATAAATAAACCAATGACAACATCCGCAATAGTATCCAAAGTATGGTCTTTTTGTAACCCTTTACGCGATGTAGGCGTGGGGTATGGCGATTATTTAGAGCAGTTAACCTATCTGCTTTTCCTTAAAATGGCCGATGAGTACACCAAGCCGCCCTACAACAGAGCGTTTACCTTCCCTCGCCTTAAGGATGGCGAGAATGTGGAGATTCCGAATGAGGAATTTTGCTCTTGGGAAACCCTGCTTGAGAAAAAAGGCAATGCCTTGGAGGCATATTACACCTCTATGCTTCGCTCGCTTAGTACCGAGCCGGGCATGATAGGCCAGATATTTACCAAAAGCCAAAATAAAATACAAGACCCTGCCATGCTAGCTAAAATCATAGATATGATTAACAGCGAACAATGGTTGGTGTTGGGTGCCGATGTAAAAGGCGATATTTACGAAGGTTTGTTGGAGCAAAACGCACAAGATGTAAAGAGTGGCGCAGGGCAGTATTTTACGCCTCGTCCACTTATCCGTGCCATGGTAGAGTGCATACAACCACAACCCATGAAAACCATTGCTGACCCAGCTTGTGGTACGGGTGGTTTCTTCTTGGCGGCTTACGATTATTTGGTGCAAGAAAACAAGATGGATAAGGAGCAAAAAGAGTTTTTGAAACACAAAACCTTTTTTGGCAACGAGATAGTACCCGCTACTCGCCGTATGGCCTTGATGAACTTGTTTTTGCATAACATAGGCGACATAGCCAGCGATAACTTTATTTCTCCAGCCGATGCTTTGATAGCAGAACCGTCAGAGAAATACGATTTTGTATTGGCCAACCCACCCTTCGGCAAAAAGAGTAGCCAAACCTTTACCAACGAGCAAGGCGAACAAGAGAAAGACGATTTGACTTACAACCGTCAGGACTTTTGGGCTACTACCAGTAATAAACAGCTAAACTTTATGCAGCACATACGCAGTCTGCTTAAAACTACAGGCATGGCGGCCGTAGTAGTGCCCGACAATGTATTATTTGAAGGTGGAGCTGGTGAGATAGTGCGCAAGAAGCTAATGGAAACAGCCGAGGTACATACCATTTTGCGGCTGCCTACAGGTATATTCTATGCCAATGGTGTAAAGGCAAATGTTATCTTCTTCGACAACAAGCCAGCCAGCAAAACCCCGTGGACAAAAGAAATATGGGTGTATGATTACCGCACCAATATACACCACACGCTTAAAAAGAATCCACTTAACTATGAGGTGCTCAAAGACTTCATAGCTTGCTATAACCCAAGCAACAGACACAAGCGTGTAGAGTTATTCAATGAAGAAACCAATCCCGAAGGCCGTTGGCGTAAGTTCAGCTACGAAGAAATCATTGCTCGCGATAAAACATCCTTAGACATTACTTGGCTAAAAGATAAATCTTTGGCCGACCTTGATAACTTACCAGATCCAGAAGATTTAGCGGCTGATATTATCGAGAATTTAGAAGCAGGACTGGCTAGTTTTAGAGAGATAATGGTGAAATTGAGTGCGAAATAAGAATTCGCCAACACCACTTTTTCCTACCACTTTACTATTTCATCCATGAACTTCTTGACTTGATCCCGATCCTTAATCCATGGTAGTGTGTAAATTGTGTGCAAAAGAAAAATGAAGCACTTGCAGAACAGATCTACAAGTGCTTCATTTTCAAGGGTGGGCCCAACTGGGCTTGAACCAGTGACCCCCTGATTATGAGTCAGGTGCTACTAACCAACTGAGCTATAGGCCCCACTTTTTAGCAAATAATTTGTATATTTGCAAAGCGAATGCAAAAGTAGTAAAAATTATGTTACTACAAAAACAATGAAACAATTTTTTACATCAAAATGAAACAATTTCGTAATATATCCACCCTTATTTTTGACCTTGGTGGCGTGCTCATCAATCTTGAAAAAAACAATTGCATCAAAGCGTTTCACCAACTGGGATTCAAGGACATTGAAAACTATCTAGATAATTTCCAACACAAGGGCATTTTCATCGCACTAGAAAAGGGAGAGGTAAGCACAGAGGAGTTTATCACTACACTTAGAGCTGCGTGCCCACAAGCCCATTCAGACAGTCAAATAACCGAAGCGTGGTGTGCCTATCTACTAGACATACCTGTTGCTAAACTACAATTGCTAGTTGAATTACGAAAACAATTCAGAGTAATCATGCTTAGTAACACCAATGGCATTCATTTTCCTTTTATTAGTAGCACCCAGTTTGAGGCTCAGGGTTACACCATCCAACAATGTTTTGACAAATGCTACCTTTCGCACGAACTCAAAACGGCTAAACCAGAAGGATTGGTGTTTGAGAAACTGTTAGCATCCGAAGGCATCGAAGCTAGTCATTGTCTGTTTTTAGATGACGGGCTGAAAAATATTCAGAAAGCTTCCCAATATGGCATTCAAACCTATCACGTAGCAGAAAGAGAGGATCTTAGCTTTTTATTGAACCACAACACTTGGAAGTAAATGAAGGTGATATACCCACATGATTCGTACACTCCAACTCCATGCGTAGGCACAGTTGGATATTTTGACGGTGTTCATTCTGGACACCGATTTTTGATACAACAACTGAAAAACTTAGCGATTGCCACTCAAAAGCCTTGTGTAGTATTCACCTTTCTACATCATCCGCTTACCGTAATACAATCTAACTTCACACCTCGCCTTCTTACTCCATTGGAGGAAAAACTGAAATTATTATCCTCCTTGGACGTAGATGTCTGCGTAGTATTAAATTTCGACTCCATCATGGCAAAACTCTCTGCATCAGAGTTTCTAAGTGAAGTTCTGGCTTCAAAATACAGGGTGGAAGGCTTACTGGTGGGACACAATCACCGATTTGGACACAACAGACAAGAAGGATTTTCGGATTATAAAAAACATGGTGAAAAAATTGGTATGGAAGTGGTACTTGCTGACGAGTTTAACACTGACACCGACCAAAACATCAGTTCCACTTCCATCAGAAATGCTCTTGACACAGGTGATATCAAATGCGCAAATCGCCTATTGTCATACCCGTACCCCATTTATGGAACTATCATCGAGGGATTTAAAGTGGGTAGAACCATTGGCTTTCCTACTGCTAACATACTGCCCAATGAACCACAAAAACTGATACCAGCCAGCGGGACGTATGCCGTTCGGGTGACAGTCAACCACATGATGTACAAAGGCATGCTAAACATTGGAACTCGACCCACACTAAATAATGGTTCCAACACCAGCATAGAAGTTCACATACTCGATTTTGAGGAGAACATCTACCATCAGAATATTAAAATCGAGTTTGTCGAACGCATTAGAGATGAACGTAAGTTTGAAAACCTAGAAGAATTGACAAAACAATTGGAGAAGGACAAAAAATTCACAATTAAACATCTGTCCTGATTTAATTTGTATCTTTGTAATCACACCCATATTCAATGAAAAGTGTACCAATGAAACGATCAACAAAAAAACGTTGACACGTATGGGGGATGACAATTCACAACAAATCTTATCTTAAAGTCCCCCTTGGGGAATTTAGGGGGCCAAATTATTAACACATGAGAACTATAACTTTAACTCTCTCAATAGCAATAGCAATGAACATATTTGCCACCGAAACCAACCCATTTTTCTCTCCATACACTCATCCTTATGGAGCTCCGCCTTTTGAACAAATAAAACGAGAACATTACCTCCCTGCATTCCACGAAGGCATTAGCATCCAACAGCATGAAATAGAGAAGATTGCAAACAACACAGCTTCACCTACATTTGCTAACACCATCGAAACTCTTGAATTCAGTGGCGACTTATTAAAAAAGGTTTCATCCGTATTTTTCAATCTGTATGCTGCCGACACAAATGAGGAAATGGACAAAATTGCGAACGAAATATCGCCTCTACTAACTGAGCAAAACGACAATATCTACCTCAACGACAAACTATTCCAGCGGGTAAAAACTATTCATAATCAAGCCAACACCGAACTCACTGCTGAACAAAAAAGACTGTTGGACAAATACTATAAGGCCTTTGTGAGAGGTGGCGCCGATCTTTCTGACGAAAATAAATCTCGCCTAAGAGAAATCAACAAAGAGTTATCAATGGCTGAGCTCACTTTTGGTCAAAATGTGCTCGACGAAACGAATGCCTACCAAAAAGTGATAGACAACGCAGCGGAATTAGTTGGTCTACCTCAGAGTGTAAAACAAGCAGCAGCCGAAGCGGCAAAAAAAGCAGGAATGGAAGGCAAATGGCTATTCACAACCCACAAAGCGAGTTTCATCCCAGTGCTACAATACAGTGCCAATAGAAACCTCCGAAAAGACCTCCTACTAGCCTATTCCCAACGGGCAAACCACAACAATGACAAAGACAACAAAGCCATTGTCACCAAAATCATCAAACTCCGCCTTCAAAAAGCCAATCTGCTTGGATTCAAAACATCAGCCGATTTTTCATTGGATGAGACCATGGCCAAAACTCCCGAGACCGTTTACAAGTTCTTGGTCTCCGTATGGGAGCCTGCATTGGCTAAAGCCAAACAAGAAGCTGCCGAGCTCCAAAAAATGATGGACGCCGAAGGTAAAAAGGAGAAACTAGAAGCATGGGACTGGTGGTATTATTCGGAAAAACTCAGAATAGCCAAATACAGTCTTGACGAGGAAGCTTTGAAGCCTTATTTCAAATTGGAAAATGCAAGACAAGGCGTGTTTGACCTATCATCCAAACTCTATGGACTCAAGTTCAAAAAAATTGAAAACATGCCCATTTACCACCCAGAAGTAGAGGTGTTTGAAGTGAGTAACGCAGATGGTTCATTGATAGGTGTGCTGTACACCGATTATTTTCCACGGGCTGGCAAACATGCAGGTGCCTGGATGAACAACCTCACTGACCAATACATCAAAGACGGCATCAATCATAGACCTATCATTCTAAATATTGGCAATTTCACCAAGCCCACTGCCGACAAGCCATCATTGTTGACGATGGATGAAGTGAGAACACTGTTTCACGAATTTGGGCATGCACTACACGGACTTCTATCACAGTGCACCTATCCGAGCGTAGCTGGCACCAATGTGTTGCGCGACTTTGTAGAACTTCCATCGCAAGTGATGGAAAACTGGTGCTTCGAACCACAGGTGATGAAAACGTATGCTCTTCATTATCAAACGGGAAAACCCATACCACAAGAACTCATTGACAAAATCAATCTAGCCCAAACTTTCAACCAAGGGTTTACACTCACAGAGATACTTTCAGCAGCATTACTTGACATGGATTTGCACACAGTTACAGATACTGCGAACTTTGACATTACAGCTTTTGAAAAAAAATCGCTGGACAAAATGGGATTGATCCCTGAAATAATAGTACGCTATCGAAGCACTTATTTTAGTCATATTTTTGGAGGAGGATATAACTCTGGCTACTATAGCTACACCTGGGCTGAAGTCTTGGACGCAGACGTATTCCAATCATTTAAAGAGTCGGGTGATATATACAACCCAAAAATTGCAACCGATTTTAGACATAAAATTTTAGAAAAAGGCGACAAAGAAGACCCCATGAAGCTCTATCTGGATTTCAGAGGCACCTACCCCAAACCCGATGCACTACTCAAAAGCAGAGGATTAAAGTGAAATACGTAATTGCATGAGTTCTGTCGCAAGTCTGTAGCTGTAAGTACACAAGAAATTATTAATTGTCAATTATTAATTATTCATTAAAAATGAGGTTGTCACTAAAAAACATCATCACACCGAGCATTCCATTAGCTATACTATCAATTATTTCTTGTTTTAGCTTATGGGTATTCACTTATATCAAATCTGCATTCAGTGGACACCCCACTGTGTTTTTAGAGCAGGGCAACTACCAATGGGATTTCCTGAACAACGTAGGAATTTCAAATCTTATTAGCATCGCTTTTACACTAGCCAATGCATTTCTACTCACGCAGCTGAACAACAAATTTACCATCATTCGGACTCGCACCTTTCTCCCTATCCTGATTTTCGTCCTACTACAATGCACTTGGTCTAACACACATTTGGCAGATGTTTCTGATATTACTGTGACATTATTTCTCTTGTCATTATTTTACTTTTTGGACATGTATCGCAATCCAATGGGTGTCGAGTTGGCCTATATGGGCTGCCTATTGATTGGGATTGGTTGTATTTTAATCAACAACCTAATCATGGTTGTTCCCATTATTTGGATAGGATTTGGCATGTTTCAAAGCCTGTCTTTACGCACCTTTTTAGCATCTGTATTTGGCATTCTTACACCTATGATTTTCTATGTCGTTGGGGCATATTATTTTCAACCCGATATCACATTCGATCAACTATTCAACTTTAGCTACACCATCGATTTTGACTTGAATCAATACACATTACGCAGTTTGACGTATATTGGATTAATGACCCTAA
>CAIUKZ010000172.1 GCA_903899865.1 uncultured Bacteroidales bacterium
AGTTTTATATCAATCTGCGCTAAAAAATATTATCTTACAGGCAAATTCACAATGGGTGAACGACAATTGTTTCAGCAGGAGTATCATCCTGTTGAATTTCGACTCTCATAAGACTCAACTCATATAAAATTGCCGAAAAATGAAGAAACTAATCATCATTGCATTGACTTTTAGCAGCTTATTGGTCTTTGCAGAAAATAAGAATTCTGTGTTGTGGAGAATTTCGGGGAATGGTCTGAAAGAACCATCGTATCTGTTTGGTTCAATACAAATGGTACCCGGCAAACAGCTATTCATCAATGACTCGATTAGCCATTGTGTCAAAATCTCTAAATCACTGATGATGGAAGCAGACCCCAAAGTCACGGTAGAAGACCAAATGAAAGTGACTTCATTATCAATGCTTTCAAAGGGGAAAACCATCAAAGACTACATGGACGGAGATGTCTATAACGAGTGCTACTCCTACTGGACGGACAGCATGAAAGTAAACAAAAACCAACTTAACAAAATGCTGAGTTATAAACCGGTTTTCCTCAGTTCATTTCTGATGACACAATTCATACAGCAGCCCAAAAACTATGAATTAGAGTTCTTAAACATGGCGGGAAAAGGCAAAAAACTTATCACTCTTGAAACACTGGAAGAACAAATAAGTATGATGGATAGCATTCCAGTTCAAGACCAGCTTAGCGAATACAAGGTTGACAAACAATACTTTGAGCTATTGGATAAGTACATAAAACAAGACCTACCCGAAATCGAAAATCTACTATTGGACGAGACTTCAATGGATGTCAAAACCTTGTTGATTCAGGTTAGAAACAATAACTGGATACCCAAAATTAATGAAGCAATACAAAAGGAATCGTGTTTTATCACTCTAGGTCTAGTGCATATCATTGGTGAAAATGGAATAATCAGTTTACTTAAAAATAATGGTTACACTGTGGAACCAATCCACCAAAGCTTGATTAAAAAGTAAACTACCCGCCACACTTGAAACCCTCCACATAGAAAGATTTAGCCTTAATTTTAATCCTTCAAAATTAGTTTAATTAACGATTTTGAAACAGTTGATGGATTGAAAAAAGCTACTTTTGCATAATACTAAAACAATGTCCTATGACCAAAGAAACTGCGATTAAATTATTTGAAGAAAAACAGGTTCGATCCATTTGGAATGAAGAAGATGAGAAATGGTATTTCTCTGTGATTGATATTATTGAAATTCTGACAGAAAGTCCGAACCCTAATAATTATTGGAAAGTACTTAAAAACCGTCTCAAAAAAGAAGGAAGTGAGTTGGTTACAAATTGTAACCAACTGAAACTTCAATCGCGGGATGGAAAGTTCTATAAAACCGATGTTGCTGACACAGAGCAACTTTTCCGTCTGATTCAGTCCATCCCTTCGCCAAAGGCTGAACCTTTCAAACTTTTAAAAGCCATATAAATCAAACCAAACGCAAATATTTTCTACACACACATAATATGACCAAACTTATCACTATCAAAGACTTAAATTTCCAATATGCCAAAAATGCGCCTTTGCTTTCCAATTTCTCGTTGGACTTAGAGGCTGGACACATCTATGGTCTATTGGGGAAGAATGGCGAAGGTAAAAGCACTTTGCTGAAATTAATATCAGGATTGGTGTTTGCGCAAGGTGGTAGCATCGACGTGATGGGATTCAAGCCACAGCTGCGCCATCCCAGTATGTTGCAAGACATCTATTTCCTGCCAGAAGATTTGTACCAAACATCGCTCAGCATTGAGAAGTATGAGCAAGCGTATGCTCCATACTATCCACATTTCAATGCCAATCAATTCAATCAGCTGCTGACGGAATTTGAAATAGACTCCAAAAAAGCGTCCCTTTCGAAACTCTCTCATGGTCAGAAAAAAAAGGTGATGATAGCATTTGGACTGGCTACAAACACCAAACTGCTGTTGCTCGACGAACCCACCAATGGGCTGGACATCCCATCGAAAGCTCAGTTTCGTAGGATGGTGGCTTCAGCCATGAACCGTGAGCGTTGCTTGATAATCTCTACTCACCAAGTGCGGGACTTGGATGGATTGATTGACAATATCACCATCATGGATCACCACAAAATATCATTCAACGAAACTGTTGAGGATATTAAAAAGAAACTGACGTTCAAACTTGGCAACCGAACAGATACGGACGAGTCCATTATCTACACCGAAGAAACCATACAGGGATTTTGCCAAGTGAAGAAAAACCTCACGGGCGAAGAAACCAAAGTGGACATAGAGCTGCTATTCAACGCACTGATGACCAACAAAATTCGCATTCAAGCATTATTTTCAAAACATGATAACTAACCAACAACCATGAATCAATCTATAAATCCCAACAAAATATTACTCCAGTTGAAACAGTATTTCTTGGAAAACCAAGAAAAAGAAATCATGTACTGGGGCATCATGACATTGATATTCACACTGATGCATCAAGATGGCACGTTTCTTTTCATCCTATCCATCTCTGGGCTAATCTTTTCGGCACGTCAGTTCAAAGCTTTCGGACACACACCCAGTGGCATTCACTATCTGATGATACCTGCTACTCAAACGGAGAAAATAATTACGGCAGTGCTACTAAATACTGTCTATTATTTCACCATGAGTGTAGTGGCTTACGGCATTGGAAATCTACTCGGATCGACCTTATTTAACAACATGATGAGCACCCAAGCAGAAATTTCCTGGTCATTATTCACTGGTGAACGCCATCAAATATGGAGTGTCTTAATCTCCTTTGTCAGCACACAAGCTATCTATATGCTTGGTTCATTAATATTTACCAAACATCCAGTGCGCAAAACTATATTGACAATTATTGCGGTGATGGTATCACTTTACATCATCGAATACTTTGTTTTCCAACTTGTATTCGGAAATGAGACCAAACTAACCAATCTGCTTCCGTTTTTCTCAGAGAAATTTGCAGATGCCGACGATTCATTTTTTAAAGTTCTAACACCAATTATGGAATCTGCACTCGCCGTGGTGTTATGGATAGTCAGCTATTTCCGTTTAGCAGAAAAAGAGGTTTAATCAAATTACCAATAAAAATGAAAACAAGCAATAAAATACTTATAGGACTGGCTGTAGTGGTTGTAATGACACTACTTGTGATTAATCTACTATTGAAAAACGAATACCAGGACTGGTCGAGAAATAGACCAAATATAGAAGTGGGAAATTTTTAAAATTACAGATTAACAACAGCAAAGTTTACTCTGTTTACTCGTCAACTTATATTACCATGCTTAGAATTCACACCATCATGCACGTACCATTTGAGGGACTGGGGTGCATAGCAGATTGGATACGCTCCAACGGTCATTCGGTAAGTTTTACAAAACTGTACGAACCACATTCATTTCCATCACAGCAAGCGTTTGACTGGCTGATAGTGATGGGTGGACCCATGGGCGTGTACGACGATGACAAGTACCACTGGCTCGCGGACGAGAAAAATTTCATTAAAGAAAGTATTGATGCGGGCAAAACAGTTATTGGAATTTGCCTTGGCTCTCAACTCATAGCCGAAGTACTTGGTGCCAAAGTCTACCCCAACAATCAAAAAGAAATAGGCTGGATGCCCATCCACAAAACTAATAACGGGAAAGAAGCTCCAATATTAAGCAATATCGAAGACAAATTCACCGTGTTTCACTGGCATGGAGACACGTTTGATTTGCCAGAAGGAAGCACTCGCTTGTTTAGTTCGCAAGTATGCATAAATCAAGCATTTTTGTACAAAGACAAGGTGCTGGGACTGCAATTTCACTTTGAAGTAACGCCTGAGTCAGTTAAGGAAATGGTGGCAAATGGAATGGACGAACTTGTGGAGAATGACTCCATTCAGTCTGCTAAAACAATCTTAGAAGAACAATCGTATTATGGGAAAAATAACGAACGGCTGATAAGTATTTTGGAGAAGTTGGCAAATTAAGTTCAATCTGAAATCCAACTGAAATGCTGAATACGAGGAAAGTATCGCTAGACATTCCTATTTTCACTGATTTTGTTTAACTTTGGTCACGCAACTACACATTTAAACATTCAATATCAGCTCAATGCAAATAGATACAAGTTCATTGGATAAAGCAATAAAAAACTAACAACCAATAGTAGGTTGTTAGCAGATGCCGACCAGCAAAAAACAGAAATAAAAGGAGCTTATGAAGACGCTTGCATTCAAGCATTTGAATACACATACGAACTCTGTCACAAATTTCTGAAAAGACATCTTGAACAAACCGAATCAAGCAGTGAAGAAATTGACAAAATGAGTTTTCCTGATTTAATTCGCAAAGGTGCAGAAAAAGGACTTTTGTTAAACTCTTGGGACAAATGGACCATTTACCGTATGGCTAGAAACAAAACCAGTCACACTTATGATGGTGAAATAGCCCAAACGGTGCTCAATGTTATACCAGATTTTCTGGAAGAAGCTCGTTATTTATATTCAAAAATGAACGGCAAAATAG
>CAIUKZ010000173.1 GCA_903899865.1 uncultured Bacteroidales bacterium
AAAGACTCTGGTTGTTGTTTTCGAAAAATTAAAGCGATATTCTCCTTATCAAATAAATGTTTCATCACCTCACCTCGTGGCATACAATGAAATCCTCTTGATTTACCTGTAAAATAAGTGAATTTCATGTCAAATGGACGATATGAAATAGGTATTATATTATCAATATTTAGGTTCGTATTAATTAAGTCATTTTGAGCTAATAAAACTTGCCAATCACGTGCATCTTTACCTAGTTCATATTTTTTTCTTGCTTCTTCCTCATTAAGTTTAGAAAAATCACAAATTATATTCAATACTTCTTTTTTTGTATTTTGAATCGTCAATTTGTCCCTTGCTGTAACAATTCCAATGCTATTTAAATTAAACAATTCTGTTAGTTTAAAACCTTTAATGTAATCGGATTGAGAGGCAAAGTCTTTACTGACAAAATAATAATTAGGTGCTGTATTCTCTAATAATTGATAATTAATTGTTTTTAAAGAATTTTCGTTCAGAAAATTATATTTTTGTTCTCTTTTACCATATAAATCATAATTATAGACTTGAGCTAATTCATTTGTTTTTTTCTTACCAGTTTTTACGAAAATTGTAATAGCAACACCTTGCATAATATCAAATACATTAACATCAACACTTCCATCAGGGCAAGTTTCTTTTTTCGTGCTATTGCCGTGTAAATCTATGGTGTAGATTTTATCATAGGTTTTAAGCAAGTTCCAACGCATTCCTCTGAAAGTAGGATTATCAAGGAAGCCGTGAGGAGTGATAAAAGCCAAAATACCACTACCATTCTTTTCAATAAAATGCTGACCATAGCGTAAGAACTTAACATAATCGTCATTAATCCATTTCGGGTTGCGCTCTTTTAGTTTTTCCTTTCCGCCTGGTTCTTTTTTGTAATCTTCCATCAGTTTCATAATCCATTCGCCTTTGTTAGCACTTTCGCCACTGTATGGAGGATTTCCGATAATACACATTACAGGCGTATCACGTTTTATGCGGTTTGCTTCGTTTGCTTCGGAGCTTAGCCAGTTGGCAAATAACGTTCCTGTATCGGGGTGGCTTTCTTCTAAGCTATTGGTTAGATACACACGCAGGCGCTGAGGTGTTTTTGAGACGCTTTGCAAAGCGTCTGTACTGTATCCTGTTTCGGTTAGCAGTAAATCAAGCTTTAAATGTGCCATGGCATAACTTGCCATTAGCAATTCAAATCCATTGAGCCGTGGCAAAAGGTGCGTTTCCACATAGTTGCTCCATATACCTTGTTGCCCTTGAAACTTATGGTGTATGTGTTTAATTACTTCGGCCAGAAAAGTGCCTGTTCCTGTGGCAGGGTCGAGTATCTGTACACGGTGCACTTCCTGTTCTTGTAGTTTGTTTTGTCCCTGTACGTTTACTTTTATCTTTGTTTTACTGGTGTCGGCAAGTCCCTGTGGTAAATCAAATTCGGTTTTAAGAATATCGTCCACGGCACGAACTATAAAGTTAACAACTGGGGCAGGGGTGTACCACACGCCACGCGCTTTGCGGAGTTTAGGGTCGTACTCACTTAGGAAATCTTCATAGAAATGGATAATTGGGTCTTCCATTTTGGTGTTCTTTCCGTAGTTTTTCAACATCTCAGCCACATTGCAAGCAAGGAAAATATTTACCAAGTCGTCAACTATCCATTTGATACGGTCGTCAACATCTAAACCTGCAATGTATCCAAATAACTTTTTCAGAAAAGGATTTGACTTGGGTATCAGTTCGTAAGCTTCTTGTCGGCTAAAAGTGGGTAAGGTTGCATCGTGAAGTCGAGCAGCAAACATGCCGTAGGCTATGGTTTGAGCATATACATCGGCAAATCCTTTGGGCGTAATGTCGTGAATAAGAATGTTTTTGAAAGCGTGCATTTGATCTTTGAGCGTACTGTCTTCGCTTTTTTCTTCGTCGCTGTTCAATGCTTTTTCAATCACTTCCGACAGTAACCTGGCTTTGCCCGCCATCATTTCTGCCAATTTCTTCGAACTCTTTATTGGCTGCCCTATGTGCGTACAAAAGTCTTTGATAAAGTTCTCGAAACTTACAAAGTTCTCAGTCAGTGGCTTAATACCTTTGTCGGTAATTTCGCCAATCGAAACTTTGGTCACAAATTCACCTTCACGATATAGTATAAAAGTCAGATAATCAGTAAAAATTAGATTACTAAGTGAAGCTTTGTAACGGTCAAATTGTTCTTTGTTTCCTGTTTTCTTTAGTCCTTCAAGGTCACGGTCGCCAATGTCTTTTGCTTCGATAAACCCTACGGGGATATCTTTCGTGGTCAAGATATAATCAGGCGCCCCACAACTCTGCCTTTTCGGTTCGTTGGTTGCGCGAATTGTTGGTATCAAACTTTCTATTAATTGTTGTAAGTCTCCCCTAAATGTATGCTCTGTAGCATTACCAAGTTTGTAACGTTGGTTGATGTTGTCAATGTATTGTTCTAATGTCATGGTTTACATATTAAGGGATTTATACTTTTCGTTCGCTTTCGGTGAAATTTGACTTGCACATTATTTCAACAACTTCCTGTTCTCAACTTCCTGAAGAATGCTCATTTGTTGTATCGCAATTCGGTTTAATTTAATAAGCCGATCCTGCTGTGGGATGTTTTCGTTTATAAAAACTGCATTAAGGTTTTCCATATTGGAAAGACA
>CAIUKZ010000174.1 GCA_903899865.1 uncultured Bacteroidales bacterium
CGAACGGAATTGATGTGAGTGACTGGGAGCAAGTAAAACATTTTGAAGAAATGGATCTCGTCATTCATCTTGCCAACTTGACTTTTGTACCAGCATCTTACTCTGACCCAAAACGGTTTTACGAAACCAACTATCTCAGTACGCTGAATATGCTGGAACTATGCAGAATAAACAATGCTAAACTATTGTTTTTCAGCTCTTATGTTTATGGACACCCGCAATACCAGCCCATCGACGAGCATCACCCCATACAAGCATTCAACCCCTATGCTCAAACCAAAGTTATCTGCGAAAGCTTGTGCGAGGGATATCACCGCGATTTCAAAACACCGATTATCATCTTTCGCCCGTTCAATATTTATGGTAGTGGACAAGGACCTGACTTTTTAATACCAAGTATAATTAAACAAGCCAATGAAGGCAAAATCACAGTCAAAGACGACCGCCCAAAACGCGACTACATCCACGTAGAAGACATTGTAAATGGAGTGATGAGTGCTGTCAACAAAGCGGAAACGGTAGAAGGATTGCACACCTACAATCTGGGCACGGGCTGTAGCTATTCCGTAAAAGAAATTGCGGAAATAGTTCAAGGATTATTTGACCACAGCATAGAATACGTATGTACCAATGAGATAAGACCCAATGATGTGATGGACACCATTGCTGACATAACCAAAATCAAAACTGAACTAGGCTGGAAACCAACCATTTCTATCCATGAGGGGCTTAAAAAGATGGTGTAGCCCCCTATATCCCCCGAAGGGGACTTAAAGAGCAAAATAATTGGACGAATAAACTAAGTAAATATTAACAATACTATCTTCACATCCCGTCGTTTGGAGGGGCTTGGGGAGGCTTAAAACATCCCCTCTTTCGGAGGGGCTTGGGGAGGCATAATGAAAAACATTTTAGTTACAGGAGCTGGAGGATTTATAGGCTCACACCTTACAGAATTATTAGTTGAAAAAGGATACAACGTAAAAGCATTTGTGCATTACAACTCATGGAACAAATGGGGATGGCTGGACACCAGTGCTGTAAAAAATCAGGTAGAAATTATCACGGGTGACATTCGCGATTTCGACTCCGTTTTTGCGGCCATGCAAGGTTGCGACAGCGTGTTCCATCTGGCGGCACTGATAGGCATTCCCTACTCGTATGTTTCGCCTCAGGCCTATATCAAAACCAACATTGATGGCACTTACAACGTCCTTCAAGCTGCTCGGCAACTGAACATCGAAAAAATAATGGTGACCAGCACCAGTGAAACTTATGGCACAGCCCAATACGTACCCATCGACGAGCTTCACCCCATGGTGGGACAATCGCCCTATTCGGCTACAAAAATCGGCGCTGATCAATTGGCTATCAGCTATTTTAAATCGTTTGACACACCTGTAAAAATTGTGCGCCCATTCAACACCTACGGTCCTCGCCAATCAGCTAGAGCCATTATCCCAACGGTGATTTCACAAATTCTGGCTGGGCAGAATTCGCTAAAACTGGGCAACCTCACTCCTACTCGAGACCTTACATTTGTCAAAGACACCGCTAATGGATTCTTGGAAATAGCCAATGCCACAGGATTGTTTGGTGAAATTACCAACATAGGCATGAGCGAAGAAATTACCATAGGCGATTTGGTGACACTCATTTCCAAACTCATAGGCACAGAAGTAGAAATCATAAGCGACGAGCAACGCATCCGACCTGACAAAAGCGAAGTGGAACGCCTCTTCTGCAACAACACAAAAATAAAAGCCAATACGCTCTGGACGCCATCCTACACGCTTGAAACAGGACTAATGGAAACAATAGAATGGATTAGAAAAAATCAGTCATACTTCAAAACCGATATTTACAATGTCTAAACGTGCAGTGATACTGGCTGGTGGCAAAGGCACTCGCCTCAAACCCTACACCATCAGCCTCCCTAAGCCACTGGTGCCCGTAGGCGAAATGCCCATCTTGGAAATCATCATCCGCAAACTCGCTGAAGCAGGATTTGACCATATCACACTCACCATCAATCACATGGCTGAAATCATCAAAGCATTCTGTGGCAATGGCAGCAAATGGGGGATAAAAATAGACTACTCGCTAGAAGACAAACCGCTCAGCACCATGGGACCACTCAAGCTAATCAACGATTTGCCTGAAAATTTCTTGGTGATGAACGGAGATGTGCTCACAGACTTGGATGTGGAAGGGTTTTACAACAGACACTGCGCCGAAGGCAATATTTTCACTGTGTCAGGTTACTCACGCCAACAAAAAATAGACTATGGCGTATTGGAAATAAATGAGGAAAGCAAACTCACCAACTTCATAGAAAAACCCACCAACACCTATCTTGTGAGCATGGGTGTGTATATGGCTAACAAAAAAATTCTTGAACTGATTCCCAACGATACTTTTTATGGTTTCGACCACCTGATGCTCGACCTTATCAAAACAGGAAATCCAGCCACCATCCATACACACCATGGCTACTGGCTTGACATCGGACGACCAGACGACTATGAAAAAGCATGTGAAGATTTTGTGAATTTATGAGTTTTATATTATTATGTTCAAAAAACTTTAAATATCTTTGGGTTCTGTTTTAAAACATTCATAATTCGTATAATTTATTTAAAAACAAAACCAAAAGTATAACATGAGAAAAGTCATCTTGATCTGTTTATTCGTGAATATGATATTCATTTCCAATGCTCAATGGACACAAAAAAACAGTATTCCTGTGGGAAGACGATCAACATTTGGTAGCGAACTAAATGGCAAATTCTATACTGGATTAGGAGTTGTATCAGATGGAAGTTATTCTTCAGATTTTTGGGAATTTGATATAACTCAGAATCAATGGAATATGAAAAAATCATTTCCAGGTTCAGGTGTTTATGAGAACACATCATTCGTTATAAATAACAGGATTTATATTTGCCTTGGATTTAGTAACGATCATATTTGTCAACGTGGGCTTTGGTCGTACAACCCAAAAGAGGATTCTTGGACAAAAATGCAGGATTTTCCTGGTACAGCAAGATATGGTGCGAGGGCATTTGTGATAGGTGATAGTGCTTTTGTAGTTGGAGGTTCTAACAACACAAAAGAATATCTATCTGATATGTATGTATATATTCCTTCAAAAAATGAATGGCGTAAAAAAAGTAATTTTCCCAACGGAGGAAAAGCATTTGCTACTGCATTTTCAATCAACAATATTGGGTATTTTGGGCTTGGGCTTTCGAGCGGAGGTTCTCCATCAAGGGATTTTTGGCAATACTCTCCAGCTACGGACAAATGGGACTCCCTACCTCAATTCCCTGGAATTCAAAGAAATGCTCCATTAAACTTTATAATAAACAACCTAGCTTACGTTGGTTTTGGAGGAAACACAACTTCTGCAATTGCGTACAATGACATGTACGTTTTCAATCCTGTAACGAAATCTTGGGTTTTTAATGATTCTACATCAAGAAAAAGAACTGGGGGTGTTTCATTTGCATATAATAATAAAGGTTACGTTGGTTTAGGAATGGAGGGAACTTCCATTTTCTCGGACATACTAGAGTTCACTCAATCTTCTTCAACAATAGGTAACAACGCCCATGATTGTGATAAAACAATACTGCATGACTCCTTCAATTCTAGCAATGATTGGACTTTTGACGGTGATGGAAAAGTAAAAATTATCGATGGCAAATGTCTTTTCAATAATGTTTCGAATGGTAGTTTCAATCGCGTTTATAAAACCATCGACACCAACTTATCCAACCATTGGACAGCACAGTGTTCTTACAACATTATTTCAAAAAATCCTATCAATCATGGTTCTGGAATTATACTTCTAGCACTTACTTCAAATACCAAAAACTTTATGACGGAAAACAATGTTGAGACAAGTCAAGATGGGATAGCTGTAACATTCGGTTCAGCTTCGCCAGTTGACAATAACATTAACAATTGGTATTTCTGTATTCAAACAAAAAAAGGTAACATCCGAACTCCCAGTAGTTTAAAAATTTATGCTGACTCAACAATAAAATCGTATTATGTACAATTAAAAAGAGAAAGCAAAACTATATCCAAACTATTTGTATACAAAGATTCAACATATTCAATTCAGCTATCTGGTTCTCCAATTACCATGGAAATTGACTCCACTATCTCTGGATTAAATACGATTCAACATGGAGTAAATCAGGGTGGAAGTTCATCCAGAACGAATTATGCTTACATTGACAATGACTTGATAGTTGAAAACAACTTATGTGCATGTAATTATACAGTTCTCAACAATGGCTTCTCAACACCTGAAAAATGGAAAAGCGAGGGTAATGGTGGAGTTTTAATACAAAGCAATAAATGTATTTTCAATAAAGTTCACGAAGGAAACTACAATAGAGTTTTTCAAAATTTAAGTTCAAATCTTTCAAATTCTCAGTTCAAATATGAATGTCATTTTAGAGTTGACTCTACAAATGCAGTTGGACAAGGCTACAGTGCTATCATCACAGCATTTACAGCTGGAGTCAAAAATTTCATGTCGGAAAATCTGATTGAGTCCAATCAGAATGGGATTGCAGTAACTTTTGGAACTGCCTCTCCTACTGACAACAAATTTTCAAACTGTTATTTCTGCATGCAATCGAAAGCTGGAGTAAGTAGAGTTCCAAGTAAAAAGTTATTTGTTGACCGACATAGAAATAATTATTACATTCGGCTGGAAAGACTTCAAGATTCTATTACATTGAGCGTATTCACAGACTCGTTATTCACCCAACACGTAAATGGATCCCCTATTGTTACTGCAATTGACAGTACCATTAATAATCTATCCTATATCCAACATGGTGTAAATGAAGGTGGTTCCTCAAGTAGAGTTATTAATGCTGTCATTTTAAACGAAAATTTATGTCAAGATAATAATTTCATTAAAGAATCCATTGCAACTCAAAATAGCTATTTAGTAGAGCCAGAACCATTTAAAATTTATCCAAATCCTGCGAGAAGCTTTTTTAGAATCGGTGAACTAGATAAATCAAAACACTACTCAATAAACCTATGCTCTATTGACGGTCAAGTAGTTTTAACTACCAAAACATTTGGAACTGACGAAAAAGAAGTTAACACAGACAATCTTCAAGATGGTTTATTTCTAGTAAACGTTATGAGTGAAGATATGAGTTTCACAAAGAAAA
>CAIUKZ010000175.1 GCA_903899865.1 uncultured Bacteroidales bacterium
TAGTCTTAGACCCAAATCAAGTGCCCCAGCACAAACCTTGGTTCTGCCTGATTTCAGATAATGCTCTACGATGCCTTCTAGTTCTTCGACATCAAAATAGCCTGCAGCATTACCATTCAAAAATTGCTCATAGCGTTGAACGACTTCATCAGAGTCATCATCAACAGAGAAAGATAATTTTCTGCTCATAAGCGTTTTTTTTTACAAAAATAATGAGAATAGATAATAAAAATTCGCTAAGTCTCAAAAAGTTATCAACAACCAGCCGTTCTTCACATCAAACACACACATACATCTTTGTCTCTATTGTAGGATTGCAGGCTACTATAGCCGTAAGCCATCCAAAATACAATTACATGGAGGATTTCAATCTGTGATTTGTTCTATTGGTAATAAATTGTATCTTTGCAATATGTCGGTTTCTGATATCAAAAAAAATGCATTTTTCAAAACGATTCAACTTTTGCCCCGCTTGTGGTTCATCTGGCTTTGTTGCTGATAGTGAGAAGTCATGTAGATGTACCTCTTGCAACTTTGTCTATTTTATTAACGCATCTGCAGCTGTTGCAGTTTTTATCTTTAACGAAAAAGGGCAATTATTAGTGTGTGAGCGCGGCAAAGATCCAGCAAAAGGCAGCTGGGATTTACCTGGTGGATTTGTTGATGATGATGAAACGGCCGAACAAGCTGTGGTAAGAGAAATAAAAGAGGAGCTCGGGGTAGAAATTTCTCACTGCACGTATCTATTTTCATTTCCTAACCGTTATGAATACAGCGGACTAACGATACCGACATTGGACCTGTTTTTTAAATGCACGGTGATTGACACCACCCAAATACAAGCTGCAGACGATGTTGCAGCCTGTCATTTTGTTTCGCTGAATGAGATTAACACCGATATGTTTGGTTTTGAATCCATTAGGAACGGTGTTGTGAAATTCATTTCTTCACAGATGTAGACTGTTTTATAGATTGTAGTTGTTGTTTTATTTGACAACTAAATTACTTAATCGTTTTACAACTCAAAACTATTTTTTTCACGACTTACTTTTCACAGTAAAAAACTTCTAAATAAACAAACCCACTTTAGAATGAAAAACAAATTTGCTTTAGTCTTATTCACATTGACTGTTACTTTAGCCACTTGGGCTCAACACACATTGACATACAACCACCAAGATGCACTTTTCAATCAAGGCAAAGAGTATAATCTTCAAAAAAACTACAGTGCCTCCACACATTGCTTCGAAGCATTTATCAAAGCGGCAAACCCCACCCAAGCAGCTCTTATTCAAGACGCTCAGTATTTCATCGCAGCAAATGCTTACCATCTTCATCAGCCGAACGCCAAAGAGTTGCTCACCGAATATTTGAATCAGCACCCCTACTCGCCATATTCCAACAGATCTAATTATATGTTGGCAATGATTAATTACCAACGTAAAAACTACAGCAAAGCACTGGCACTGTGCAACAAAACTGGCAACTCGCAACTAGAAACAAGTGAAAAAATGGACATCCTGTTTTGTAAAGGGTATTGTTACTTACAAACCAAAGACTACACACAGGCAGCAACCAATTTCAAAGAGTTAAAATCCTATGGTTCAAAATATGACTTGTCTGCATCTTATTATTATGCGTATGCTGAATACATCAACAAGAATTACAACGCAGCTCTACCAGAATTCAAACGCCTAGAAGAAACAGACACCTACAAAAGCATTGTGCCTTATTACATCATTCAAATCTACTATTCGAGAGAGGAGTATGACTTAATCAAAGAAAAAGCCTCGAAACTGCTTATCAGTTACCCTACCAACAAAAACAATCCAGAACTTTATCGTATCCTGGGTGAAATAGCCTACCAAGAAAAAAGCTATGATGACGCCATAGGCTACTTGAAAAACTACGAAAAAACCTTCAAACCCGTTCTACGCAATGATATCTACCTACTTGGGTTATCCTATTTCCAGACCAAAGACTATGAAAATGCAATAAAATACCTCAGCAAAGTTACCACTGTGAGCGACGAAATGACCGAAAACGCCTACTTACATCTTGGTAATTCGTATGTAAAACAAAACGACCTGATCAATGCACGCATGGCCTATGAGTCGGCAATCAAAACCAATTTCAACGTAGAGGTAAGGGAGGAAGCATTGTTCAACTATGCACTTACCACCTATCAAACCATTACTGCTTTTGGAGAATCAATTGCAGCCTTTGAGCTGTTTCTGACCGAATACCCAAAATCCAAACACCTCGAAAAGGCTTTTGATTATTTAACGTCGGCTTACATGACCACCAAAAACTATGACGATGCACTGGCTTCGCTCAACAAGATAGAAAAACCAAATGCGAAGTTGATTGAGACAAAGCAATACTTACTGTTCCAATTGGGAGTAGAAGCATTTTGGCAAAAGAAAATGGATAAAGCCATCAAACACTTTAGCCAGTCTCTATGGAGCTCCAACACTGGCAAATACTCTGCTGAGTGCTATTTCTGGAGAGGTGAAGCATACTATCGGACTGGACAACTCGAAAAAAGTGAGTCTGACTTTCTATTGTTTTTCAAAAACCAACAATCCCTTAAAAGTTCTAATTTGACCTTAGCTAATTACTCATTGGGATATGCTTATTTTTCTCAAAAAAATTACGAAGCAGCATTGGAATGGTTTCTCAAATACATTGAAAAAGAAAAAAACACTTCCGAAAACACATACACAGATGCACTCAACAGAGCTGGCGACTGCTATTTCAGCGCACGTGACTTAGAAAAAGCCGAAGAATTGTATTCCAAAGCTGGATCCATCAACCCCGACATGGCAGATTATGCTATGTTCCAATCAGCATTCGTGGCAGGTCTGCGTAAAGACTACAAAGGAAAAATAGTCAAATTGGAAAATCTGCTTGTTGCCTTTCCTAAAACACAATATAAGCCCAATGCATACTACGAAATGGGACGATCTTATCTGATGCTGGATGACAATGCCAGAGCCATAGCCCAATACAAGATACTATTGGACAGCATGCCCACCAGCGACCTTGCCCGCAAAGCTGCATTGGAAATAGGAATGACACATTTCAATGACAACAACTTCGAACAAGCCATCACTGCCTACAAAGAGGTACTTTCAAAATACTCGGGTAGTGAAGAGTCATATACCGCTTTGGCTGGACTAGAATCGGCATACATCGAAACAAATGACATTCCTAGCTACCTTGCTTATGTAAAAACGCTGAACCTTAAACTGGTGAAATCTGACAAAAACAGAGAGGATTCCATCACCTATATTGCTGCCGAAAAACAATACCTGAACGGCAAATATCTTCAAGCTATCACTGGACTAAAAACTTATCTCAACAACTATTGCAAAGGAGGAAAGTATTGTACAACCGTACATTTCTACTTAGCAGACAGCTACTATCACA
>CAIUKZ010000176.1 GCA_903899865.1 uncultured Bacteroidales bacterium
ACACTCCTAGTCTTTAATGGATTGATTGGCAGTGATGGTGATCATGTGAACAATGTCCTGGACTGAACACCCTCTTGACAAATCGTTGATTGGGGCTGCCATCCCTTGTAGTATTGGCCCCACTGCTTGAGCACCAGAAAAACGCTCTACCATTTTATAACCAATATTGCCGCTTTGTAAATCTGGAAAAATTAGCACATTGGCATGCCCAGCAACTTTGCTACCAGGTGCTTTACTCTCGCCTATTGATGGCACAATGGCTGCGTCAGCCTGAAGTTCTCCATCTATTTGTACATCGGGCATCATTTCCTTGGCTATTCGCGTAGCATCTACAACCTTTTGGACCAATTCATGCTTTGCACTTCCTTTGGTAGAAAAGCTCAACATGGCTATGCGTGGTTCGAATTCACAAATACTGCGTGCGGTCTGTGCAGTACAATAGGCTATCTGTGCCAACTCAAGTGCCGTAGGGTTTTGATTTACAGCACAGTCCGAAAACAAGAAGAATCCATTTTCACCGTATTGAGGAGTGGGAGTAAAGATAAGTAGTGTTCCAGATACAATGTCAATTCCAGGCACAGTTTTGATGATTTGAAATGCAGGGCGTAAAACATTGCCAGTGGTGTTGCGGGCACCTGCCAATTCGCCATCGGCATCGCCGTTTTTAATCATCAGACAGGCCAGATACAAGGGGTCTTTTGATAGCTGAGTTGCAACTTCGATAGACACACCTCTATGCTTTCTTATTTCATAAAGCATATTGGCATAAAAGTCCATTTTGGGATGGTTTGTGGGGTCAATAATTTCAGCTTCTTTGATATAGGTGAGTTTATTTTCTAATGCTAGTTGGTGAATTTCGGCGGGACTACCCAACAGAATAAGATTGGCTGCCTTTTCACTAAGAATGATATTGGCTGCTTTTAATGTTCTAATCTCTGTTCCTTCTGGCAAAACAATCCTTCTTGGATTTGCTTTTGCTCTTGCCATAAATTTTTCCAATAGTTCCATGTGATAATGCATTTGTGGGTTAGCACCTAAAGATAGTTGTATTTTCCGATTATTCGTAGAATAGCATCACAAAGATATTAAAAAAATACAAATTGCTATCTCTACATTGCAATTTTAATTCAAATTTATGGTTTTGTCAGTGTTATTCGGCATTTATGAGGTTCTATTAGCTACATAAATGTCAGTTTATTAGCAGCAAATGCGAAGAAATTGTGAAACAAAACGGGGTTATTGGTGTTAATTGGTAAAGTGGTATTATTGGGTTTCCAAATAGCTGTTTATACTTTCTTTTATTATTATTTGTAGTGTCATGATTGAATAATTGATTAATTTTGTGCCTGTATTATTAACGCTGTCAGAAGTTTATGAAGTCTTTTAAATATACCATCTCTTCTAGATTTATTCTTCCATTCATTTTCTTCCTATTTATGAGCTGTGAAAATGGCAACTCGAGAGTCGCAGAATTTATGATACGAAATTATTGTGGGAAGGACATAGTGATCAAGTATAAATCTATCTTCAAATCTAGTGTTGGGTATGGTACAGAATGCGTAACGAAAACCATCTTGAGTGGGCAATCAATGTTGGTCAATAAAATCGAATTGTCTGAATATCTAAATGCAAATGATGTATTCAAAGAAATGAATGTAACTATCGCAAATGAAGAGACAAATTATGATATTATCCAACGCGTTACTTGGAACAAAGTCACAAGCATGCCATCTAAAGAAGAATACGCCCTTGTTATTGATTCTCAGTTTGTAGACCAACTAAAACAAGAGAGAAGGCAAAAGCTAAGCCAATACATCCAATCAATTGAAGGTTTCGTCGCTTTGTGGGATTTCAGCGAACCTTCTGGTAGGCAGCGATTAGCTAATGGGAACAAGGAGTTTGCCTTGAAAGAAGGATTTGGTCCTATTGAAAGGCTTCATGAAGGTCCAATTTCAGGTTATTCAATCAAACTAAATGGTAATAATTATCTTTCAATTTCAAATTCAGAGGCTGGCGATTTGAATATCTTTGGTAAAGATCAAGCAGTTACTGTTGTGTCATTTATTAAATGGGGTGGAGGTGTAAACAACTTTGTGGCAGGGATGTGGAATGAGTCTGATCAAGGAGGAAAGCGACAATATGGCCTTTTTATTTCCTTGAGTCTTTACAATGGAGATAAACAAGTGTGTGGTCATATTTCAAGTACTGGAAAATCGACCCCACCATTTCCATATTCCATTGATTATTCCTCAAGCAAGCAGCAAGTGCCATTAGACACTTGGTGTTGTGTAGGCTTTACTTATGATGGAACACACATAAAATCGTATTATAACGGAGAATTTCAGGAGAGATCCCCTGAGCTAATAAGCCATACGAAGGGATTTCCAGGATATCCTAATGGAATTGTCACTTCAAAAAATCCTTATTATTTTCCTAATGGAATGGGAAATAATGGTTCTGATTTCACCGTCGGAGCTGTGAAGTTGAAACATGGAATGGGTAATTTTTTCAAAGGAAGTATCGGAGGTATTGCTGTTTTTAATAAAGTGGTAAGTGATGCTGATATGAAGGCGCTTTACGAATTGTCAATCCATTGATTGTAGTATTGAAGAATTTTCGCAAACAAAAACCCCTCAAAATCAGCTTATTTTGAGGGGTTTTTCGTACCCAGAGCCGAACTACATATATAGTATTTTATTACTTTCATTTACATTCATATATGCTCAATATCAGATGTTTATATAAATATGCGCAGCAACAAAATATAATAAAATGCTATTAAAAGCAGAAAATGTTTCAGTATTGTTTCAGTAATTAAATGTATTTAGGTATATTTGTGTGTAATCTGAACACAATAGAAATATGGCTACTACATTCAATTTGGAGATAAACAACAAGCCTACTCGCAAAGGTACATATAACATTTTACTCCGCATTACACAAGATAGAAAACACAAACGGATTAAAACCTCTATTGAATTGAGGAGTCCAAAAGACTACAATCCAAAAGCCAAACACGGTAACTGGATAAGAACATCTGAACCAAATCATAAATCGTGGAATGAAGCTTTAGCAAACGAAATTGAAAATGCAAAAATCACGTATCGTGATTTACGGGAACATGGTCTCGCAACCAAAGAAAATATTAAAAGCACAATCAAGGAGGTAGAAATATCTCCCTCGTTCCTGGCTTATGCTAAGCAAAGAACTTCGGACATATTAAACGAAGGCGGTCACCGCAATTTCAAAAAATACAATGGCTTTTGCAATAAGTTGGAAGGCTTTTTAAAATCCAACAGAAAAACAGATTTACTCTTTGTAGAAGTCACTACCTCATTTTTATCTAAGTTTGAAGCATTTCTGCACACACTCAAAAACGAGCGAAACCACGAAGCCAAGTTACATCCCAATACTATTGCCATAAATCTAAATATCTTCAAGACAATTATTAATCGTGCCATTGAAATTGACAAGCTACTCAAACCAGAACAAAATCCGTTCTTAGGATACAAATATACCAGAGAAGTCAGCACGACTAAAGAAAAGCTCAACGAAGCCGAAATTGAATCCATTGAAAATCTAGAACTCAAAGAAGGGTCTTTAATCTGGCATTGTCGGAATTACTTTCTATTTTCATTTTATTTGGCAGGTATAAGAGCAGGTGATTTAATCCAACTGCGTTGGTGCAATATCACAGCTGATGGTCGTTTAGAATATCGTATGGCTAAAACCAAGAAAGACCGCAGCATATTTCTTCACGACAAAGCAAGAGATATTTTGCAGCATTATTATGTAGAAAGCTGTAAATCCACTGACTATATTTTCCCATTATTAGACAGCAATGCTCCCTATGCTAAAGCCGTTACACCAGAGCAGAAAGCGACACTACCGCCTGAAATGATTATCAAACTCAATGATATTGTGGGTGCAAAAAATTCTTTACTGAATAAATATCTCAATAAAATTGGGACACAAGCCAATATTACAAAACACATTTCTATGCATATTGCCCGCCACAGCTTTGCCAAAATTGCAAAAGACAATAATGTAGATAATAACCATTTGAAAAGTCTTTTGGGTCATTCAAATATAAAGATTACTGAAACATACATGGGTAACTTTGAAACGCAGGAAACAGATAATGTCATGGCTTCTATATTTAAAAAAAGGGAAGACCCTAAAGCAAGAATTCAGAAGTTAATGGAAAATATGACAAGTGATCAAATTGAAGCTTTATTAAAATCAATTAAAAGATAAAAATCCTTAACTTTTTCACAATGAATCAAATTGACAGCTGTACAAAATTTTGTGTGTGTACTGGATACAAACAAAATGATTTTATAAGTATGGAAAGACCCGATGAATCTGAATACAATGAATTGGGTATGAATATAAATGCTTTCAAAAAAATGCTCATCAAATATGACATGGAAGATTATACTGAGGAGTTAATTTTCTATTGGTATAAAATATTGAAATCTAATGATAAAGAACAACAATTAAAAGTACAATTGTACAAACAAAAAAAAGAGATATATTTCGATTTTCAAAAAGAATTAACAGAAACATTAATTTTTTTACTCGATGAAGATGCTGGTACAAATTTGTCCATTTCTTTTCAGAAATCAAGAAATAGTATCACTAAATACAATAGCGTAGTAATTAACAATATAATCAACTCTTTAAAAAAAGATTATGACAAGCATAATTTTAATGAAGAGGAATTGACCTATGATGAAGCCGAAGCCGAAATTAGGAATAATAGTGATAATGAATGGGTTTATGACTATATCAAAAGAATCATTACTTACAATCCAGAAATCTATCCTTTTGAAGATAATGAAAGTATTGAAAATTTTGATTATTTCAATGCTATTCAATTTTTTTTAGATGAAAATATGATAAAATTATATGCTAATGAACATTATACTAAAAGAGAGGTGACTTTAGATTTACTAAAAGCGAACTATACTAAAATCTTTAAAAACAAAAAAAAAGTAGGTGCTAAAACAAAAAATGAACTGATTTTAATTATTGGAACTAATTTATCCTTTCTAAAAAGAATTGACAAATACTTAATAAGCGTTGAAAATCTTATGAATATTGAATCAATAAAATTAACCAACAATGACTGTAGATTTATACATGATTGTCTAGTTTTCTTTAATCTAATTGAGGATTACTCAAATAAAACACACACAAAAACTACTCCAGAAAAATATATATACACTACGCTAAATCAGCACTTTTCAAAAATGAGTGTAAGAGCAAGAAACGAAGAAATGTTTAAGTTAAAAATTAACTATATAGATAGAATTAAAAAAATTTCTAGATTGAAAATTGATTTGACAAGTTAATTTCTTTTTATGGATTGAAATTAAATTCTTCTTTTCATTACCCTATTATATTTCAAAAATGAAATATAATAGGGTTTTCTTTTGCCCCAATTTGTTTCAAAAATGAAATTAATTAGGGGTGTATTTCATCTAATTGTATTTCATATTTGCTTGACATACTGACATTTACATTTATATATATTTGCATCGTGATTTTAAAACAAATAATTAAATTTAAAATAGAATTCGTATGCAATCAAAAGAAACACCCCTTCAAATGGCTGTTGTGCCACAAAGTTTTCTCAACAAAATTGAAGAGAAAATTGACACACTCGAAAACATCTTACGTGACAAATCCGACCAAGAAATCAACTCTCAATGGATTGAATCTGTAAAAATTCCAAAGATTTTAGGTATTAGTCAAAAAACATGGCAAACCTACCGCGACAAAAGACTCATTCCGTTTAGCCAGATTGGGTCAAAAATCTTTGTCAAAAGAGCAGACCTTGAAATGTTTATGCAGTCACATTATATTGAATCTAAGTAAGAAAAGTTTATGAGATACGACGAAGACTACCTGAACGACCAGTTTGATAAGCTACTGGCTAAAATCGACTCTCATTATGCAAAATTGACAAATCAGATTGAATTTGCTGACGACCC
>CAIUKZ010000177.1 GCA_903899865.1 uncultured Bacteroidales bacterium
ATAATGTGCATTGTTTTGTATTATTACTTAATAAATATATTCTATATTTGCAAAATATGGTTAATTGTAAATATTTATTTAATAATCATACATTTAAAATTAGACAATAGGTTTACGTATGTGTTTTCAGTGAAAATACACATGATATATAGTAAAAATGAGTAATAATCTAATTAATCAAGAAATGAGTAAGAGCATAAAATCGGAGCATTACGGCAGTCGTACGCTTTTTAGTTTGGCTAATGCTGGTCAGACAGACGAATTAAATGATGATCATAAAAAAGTGGGAGCCTGGTTTCTCGGTCCCAAAGGTGAGAATGAATCATTAATGGAAGATTTGGTTAAAACAAGCATCAAAGAGCATGCTAATTTTAGGAGTACGCACTACAAAAAAGGTGATCCTGCTTATATCGATGATTCTATTAAAAACTCACCAGCCTATCAAGCAGCCAAAAACAGAATATACGATGTGCAGAAAGATTTGATGCAGCGCCTTCACGGTAGTGTGCCATTTTTCAGTCAGCGCTACCAAGCACACATGAACTGGGATACAGCACTTCCTGCCAATGTGGGTTATATGACCGCCATGCTTTATAATCAAAACAACGTGGCCACTGAAGGTGGTCCTGCCACCAGTTTATTGGAGAAAGAGGTAGGTCAGCAGTTGTGCCAGTTGCTTGGTTTTGATAAGACTAAATCATGGGGACACATCACTGCCGACGGTACCATCGCAAATATTGAATCCATGTGGGCCAACCGTAATCTCAAGTTTTTTCCACTTGCATTCAAAGAAACCATTCTAGCTCATCCCAAAGAGTTGGCACTGGCTTTTACAGATTTGAAAGTGACTGTTTATGAGCCAGAAGGACTGAATGGTCCAGAAGTAGTAATGGTGCTGAAGCGTAAACCACTGATCAAATGTGATACGTGGCAACTGCTAAATCTGGAATGTGATGAAGTGCTGAATTTACCAACCGAAATCAATAAACTCTGCGGTCTTCAGCCAGGTGTTATTGACACCATGCTTTCACCATTTTTGGTTCAAAATGCAGGTTTGATAAGTTATGCTAATCGCTATCCAGAAATCAAAAACATCAAAGTGTTTGTTCCTGCCACTAAGCATTATTCATGGCCCAAAGCTGGTACGCTCTTAGGTTTAGGTCAAAATAGCATTGTGAATATATCAGTGGATGATAAATGCAGGATGGATGTAGCTGATTTAGAGCGTCAATTGCTGGATTGTGCCAAAAATAAAATCCCGGTAATGATGGTTACTGCCGTGGTTGGAAGTACAGAAGAAGGCATTATTGATGACTTGGAGTCTATACTTGCACTTCGTAAAAAGGCACGAACTCAAGATGTGCAATTTAATGGAATTAACTTCAATATTCACTGTGATGCAGCTTGGGGAGGATACTTGCGGAGCATGATGATACCTTCTGCCAAAGAAATGATGGAAGGACAGCAGGACAATGGCTCGTTTGTAGACTCATTGCCACTGTCGGTTTATGCACAGAAACAATATAGCCTTATGGCAAAGGCTGATACTATCACCATTGATCCACATAAGTCGGGATTTATTCCTTATCCAGCAGGTTCATTGTGTTATCGCAATTCGTTGATGAGGTACCTTATCACGTTCAACGCTGCCTATATCCATTCCAACGATGAGATAGCCATGGGAATCTACGGACTAGAAGGCTCTAAGCCAGGAGCTGCTCCAGCTGCTATCTGGACTGCGCATCAGGTCATTCCATTGGATAGAAGTGGTTATGGGCAAATACTTGGAGAATGTACTTTCAGCACAAAAATTTATTATTGCTATTGGCTTACTTTGGCTAATGAAAGTGATGATTTCAGAATTGAGACATTGATACCATTGCCACAGCAAATTTATGGAAAAGATGGTAAAACAGTTATTGCTGCTGGTAAACCTCAAATACTGGATTATATCAGAACGTATATAATTGGAAAATCTAATGAGGAGATAGCTGCCAATGGCGATGCTATAGCATTGCTTCAACAGATAGGATCGGATGTGTTAATCAATTCATTTGTGGTTAATTTCAGGAAAAATGGTAAATGGAATACCGATATTAAGCTAATCAATGACTTGAATTCAGCCCTTTTCAATAAGTTCTCCATCACTTCACCAGAGCAAGCGCTGAAAGATAATGTGGATTACATCATCACTTCTTCACAGCTTGATAGCGAATGTTACAAAGTACCATTGAAGCGTTTGTGTAATGATTTGGGAATAGTTACTCCAGCTAGTTTTACGATGAACTTTATCATCAACACCATTCTACAACCATGGCCTACCACGCATGGTTTTATAGGTGAAATAATGACTACATTCAAAAAGGGAATCGTAGAGTGTATTAGTAAAATACCCGTTGCTGATGAATTGGTGAAGTTAACAGGCTCTGTAAGTGATGATTTAGTGACCCGTATTCCTGCTGATGCAACTCAAAAGCCACAACACTGGTACACATTAGACACTCCATCTTATGCAGGATACGCCTCTGCGGATAAGAATGGTAATAAATTATTCTACTGGTTTTTTCAAAGTAAAAAGAAAGCTACTGCACAGACTCCGCTTATATTGTGGCTCAATGGAGGACCAGGCGCTTCGTCATTAGCAGGACTGTTTTTAGAAAACGGACCATTCACCATGAAGGATGATGTGACTGTAGTGCCCAATTCCATGAGTTGGAATGAGGAGGCTCACATGATATTCTGGGATCAACCTGTGGGAACTGGTTTTAGTACCATGGCTCCTCAAAACTATGTGGATACGGAAGCTATTTTAGCCAATCAATTTCTAAATGCCTTGCAATATTTTTACACCAAACATCCAGAGTACAGAGGCTGTCCACTGTTTCTGACAGGTGAGAGTTATGCAGGAAAATACTTGCCTTACATCGGTTTGGAAATCAATAATCGAAATCTGTCAGGCAAAGAAATGCGGATTAATCTAAAAGGAATAGCCATTGGTAACGGATGGATGTATCCTGAAATTCAAACACGTGATCAGATTGATTATGCCTATATGCTAGGGCTCGTAGATACCAACCAGCGTGATAAAGCAGAAGCACAATACCTGAAATTTGTATCTGACCTTCGTCAATCCAAGATGGCTGATGCATTTACTGATGGTAATGCGGTGAGTGATATGCTTGTGGCTTGTGGTGGTGGTGAAAATATCTACGATGTACGCTCGTGGAGTGATGCTCCATTGCAGCCGTTGCAGACTTATCTTTCAAGCAGTGTGGTGAAGGAGTGTATTCATGTGCCTCAGGATGTGAATTGGGCATTTTCGGATGCTGCTGGTCCTGTTACCGACCATCTGAT
The DNA here is from genome assembly GCA_903899865.1 of uncultured Bacteroidales bacterium. GTDB lineage: Bacteria > Bacteroidota > Bacteroidia > Bacteroidales > Paludibacteraceae > Paludibacter. The sequence goes on from CAIUKZ010000177.1 coordinate 3,355, forward strand.
GAATGACTTGATGGCCTCGGTAATCAGCACTTTCCCTAAACTAGTGGAAGCAAAAGGAACGGATGGCAAGTCAGCCTATAAGATGCTGTTTTATACTGGTAATTTTGATATGTCTTGTGGATTCACAGGTACAGAGACCATACTTAGGGATATGGACTGGCATGCCAAAAATAGCTGGGCTAAACTGAAAAGAAGAGTCTGGTTCAAACAATTAGACCCGAAGACGAAGCAAGCACTCGGATGTGTGAAATCATTTGAAAATCTGACACAGATAGAAATCCCCATGTCGGGTCACCAAGTGCCGATGTACAAACCAGAAATCTCTAAAAATATGATTTATAATTGGATTTTTGATCGGAAATTTGATACCTATGACCCATTGCAGAAGACAAGCGAAAGCACTGTAAAGCATTCAGCTAAAGAACTAATACATTATAAGTATTAGAAATTTGGACTGCTAATAACAAAGGATGTAGAGAAAGTGGAATGCTCTCTACATCCTTTTTTTGATGTTTTAATCAGTCTTACTTGTGGGTTTAATTAAGGGTTTAGAGAGGGCAATATTTGAACTGTGAGAAGCAAGAGTCTTTCACAGATACATCGGGAGCATTTGTCGCCAGTATTTAGCTTTGTGCACAAGTCCGTCCCATTCATAAAATTTGTGTTGAATACCTTTGCTCCAAAGCGTTTGGCTGAACTCTCTGTTGTTGTGGATAAACACATCTTCAGTTCCACACACAATGGTAATGTCTAGTTTACGCAAATGGTCAAGTTGTTCTCCTTCCTGAATGTTTGGCACAAAGTGGCTAGGTGAATTGTAATACACACAGTCGCTATAATAGCCATCCAGCAGGTCCACAAACATACCTATGTTTTTGGTCAAATCATATCTGCCACTTAAAGCCACTACTTTGTAAAATAGATGTGGGTGTTTGAAAGCTAAGTTGACTGCGTGGTAAGCCCCCATGCTGCAGCCTATGGACATAAAATTGGGGTGGTTGTTTTTTTCGTTTGCGAATGGGATCACTTCATCTAGGAGGTAGCTTTCATATTCTACATGTCTTTGTATTCTGCCTTTGGGATGCGCCCAGAAACAATAAAAACTTTCCTGATCGATGCTATCAACGCAATAAACTTGTATCGTTCCACTGTCAATGAGATGTCGAATCGAATCTATAACTTTCCAGTCTTCATAATCATAAAACCTGGCTGTTCGGGTTGGAAAAAACAAAACTTTTGTGCCTGCATGTCCAAATACCAGTAGCTCCATTGTTCTACGTAGATTGGGACTAAACCATTTATGATATTCTCTATTCATGAAAATCGACTAGCTCAACGTTAAAAATAATTTTTAGTGGTTAGACAAAAATTGATTAAGAAATAACTCATTGATTTTGTTTTTCCATAATTCATAGCCTTTTTTGCTTAGATGTAAACCATCGGCCTCGAACAAACGAGTATCAATAGCATCTTTTACAAACATGGCTTCATTAATTTCCAAATACGTACAATTGGGATAATTCTTTTCAATCTCTTGTTTTATGAGTTTATTGGTGAATTTGATAGAGTCGAAAATATTTAGTCGGGCTATCGAATTCTTGATAGAGATAAACCCAACTGGAATATTGCCACAGTGTTTGTCAATCAGTTGCATCATGTTTTGAAAATTCAGGAAAACCTCCTCCGGGTGTCGGCGATCGCCCAAATCATTGTCACCAGCATAGATGATGATAATATCAGGATTACAACGAGGTATCACCCGTTCGAAAAACCAACAACAAGCAGCTAAAGTGGAGCCGCCAAATGCTTGATTGATAACGTCAAAAGGGGGGAAGTCTTTTTGAATTTTGTTCCAAAGGGTGAGGGATGAACTTCCGTATAATACCAGTCTGAGTTTGTCAGACTTAGGCTCAATGATCGTATTTTCTAGTCGTTTTATTTCTTCCTCGTACCAAAACATATCTATTGTGTTTTTTTATACAAAGGTGGCGAAAAATGCGATAAACAATGTTACAATCGTATTAAAAAATCAAAGAATGTAAAGAAAAATAAGACTATTGGATTGGATTATTATGTTGAAAAGCTTTTATTGTCGTGTCTTCGC
>CAIUKZ010000178.1 GCA_903899865.1 uncultured Bacteroidales bacterium
TGCGGATAATCATTTTATTTTTCAAGCTATCTTGCTACTAGCAAGTGAATTTCCTACCTTTGCACCATGCAAGCATTTATAGAACAGATCAACCAAGAATTACAAGACCTTTATCCTAGCACCGAAATTAAATCATTCGCGTGGTTAATTGCCGAAAACGTAACAGGCTTGACCAGAACTCAGGTAATGGTAAACAAAAATACTACTTTTTCTGATGCCCAGCGTCAAATTGCCTTAGGATTTGTAGAGCAACTGAAAAACTACGTGCCCATCCAACACCTACTTGGTGAAACCGAATTTTATGGATTAATGTTTAAGGTGAATGAAAATGTGCTGATTCCTCGACCAGAAACGGAAGAATTGGTGGATTGGGTTATCACAGATAACAAAGGCAAACCATCGCTAAAGATACTCGACATTGGCACTGGAAGTGGTTGCATTGCCATTAGTTTAAAAAAACACCTGCCAACTTCCGATATAACAGCTTTTGATATTTCGGACGGGGCTTTGAGCTTAGCGCAGCAAAACGCGAAGTCTAATGACTGTGAGGTTACTTTTGAGAAGACAGACATTCTTACAGCCCCAGCAATTGTACAGCAATGGGACATTATCGTTAGTAATCCGCCGTATATTCCCAACAAAGAAAAGGCTGAAATCTTACCCAATGTGATTGACCACGAACCACACTTAGCCCTATTTGTCCCTGATCACGACCCACTCCTATTCTACAGACAGATAGCAATCTGGGGAAAAAACCAACTGTCACCCAATGGAAAAATTTATTTCGAGATCCATCGGGACTTTGGACAACAAACAGTGAATTTACTTTCCGAACTGGGCTATCATCAGGTAGTTTTACGCAAAGATATTTCGGGTAATGACAGGATGGTGATGGCGGTGAATGGTTGAATAGTAGTTCAAAAATTGGCAACAAAAAAACTCTTCTTGCAAACCCGAAGGTTCACAAGAAGAGTTTTATCATTTGTCAAATAAACTTTTGAATTATTTTGAAATCTTGATATTTACTACGACATTATCATCTGGGTTATAACCATTAGTTTTGCTAACTACCTCAAATAAACCAACTTTACCAGAAGCAGTTTTGAAAACAACCACATCACCTTTTTCTAAACCTGTTACACTATTTGCAGTAATTGTTTTTGCAGCATCAGCTACTTGAGTATAAGTTGCAGATGAATAAACTATTGAAGTTGATTTTGCAAACGTAGTAGGATTCTTGGTTGTCCATCCTGAAAAAGAAGTTGAGATTGCAGTTGGAACTGCACTCGGAGCATATATTCCAAAAGAAGTTCCCTTATCATTAAAATATACAAAATCAACTTTAGCTTGCGTTGCGACATCTAAAAATGTTGTTGCATTTACTTTTGGAGCATAAGTCATTCCATCAGCACTAGCACATGTAGATTTAGAACTATAACCATCACCTACATTGCAATTAATAGTTACATTAGATGCTGCGACTTCAAGTGTTGGTACTACAGGTGGTGTAGTTTTTTTCACTACTTCAAACGCCTTAGTTCCATATTGACCTGTTTTCAAAGTCGCTTTCAATGTGTATTTACCCACATGTAAGCTATCATATTTTACAATGTAACTTTCTTTAGAGGAGCTCGTGATAGGGGCTTTTGTGAAAGTAGTGTAAGTTTTGATAACTGTACCAGCACTGTCTAATACTACTGTTGAAAGTTCACCTGCTGTTAAAGTAATAGAACCGTTGATTCCTTGATTTGTTTTGTAGGTAGCAGAGTCAATTTTCACTGTCACTGTAGGTTCTACCTCAGGTGCTGGTGTACACGAAGAAAAAATAGCA
>CAIUKZ010000179.1 GCA_903899865.1 uncultured Bacteroidales bacterium
CGCCAGTGGGTAGTAGGATAGATATTTACCTTACCCGCGATAAAGCTAGGCTTAGCGAAACTTTTGAGGATGAAAAAAAACCTGAAGAAAAGGAAGAACAATTTTTCTAAAATTTGATTTTGATAGACCAATATAACTTAGACAACGAGCTTCAGGATGTAGATGATGAGCTTACTCCAGCTCCATCGGAAAATGTACTGTATGAGCATTTCCGATTTGTGGTGGACAAAGGGCAAGCCATGACACGCGTGGATAAATACTTGGTCAACTGCATGTCCAATATTTCTCGCAACAGAATTCAAGAAGCTGCCGATGCTGGAAATATCCTTGCCAATGGCAAGCCCGTAAAATCCAACTACAAAGCCAAACCGCTTGATGTGATTTCCATCGTGATGGCTTATCCGCCTTCGCAGTTTGAGATTATTCCGCAAGACATTCCCATCCACATCGAGTATGAGGATGATGATATTATATTGGTCAATAAGCAGCCTAACTTGGTGGTTCACCCCGGATTTGGCAACTTTGATGGCACCCTGCTCAACGCCATAGCGTGGCACCTGAAAGATCTTCCGCACTTCGATGCCAATGACTCACGCATTGGCCTGGTGCACCGCATTGACAAAGACACCTCGGGACTTATACTGATAGCCAAGACCGAAGAAGCCAAAACAAAACTAGGCAAACAGTTTTTTGACAAAACCACTCAGCGTCGTTATCAAGCACTCGTATGGGGAAATGTAAAAGAAGATGAAGGCACCATCATAGGCGCATTGGCACGCGATCCTCGAGATAGAATGCAGTTTGCTGTTTTTCCAGAAGGCGAAAACCCAGTAGCGAAACATGCCGTAACGCACTACAAAGTATTGGAACGAATGGCTTATGTCACACTGGTGGAATGCCGACTGGAAACTGGCCGTACGCACCAGATACGCGTGCACATGAAGCACATCGGTCACACGCTATTCAACGACGAACGATACGGCGGACACGAAGTCCTCAAAGGAACCACAGCTGCCAAGTACAAGCAGTTTGTGAAAAACTGTTTTGAGATTTGCCCACGGCAGGCACTTCATGCCAAAACACTTGGGTTCACGCATCCTACTACGGGCGAAATGATGCATTTTGATAGCGAATTGCCACAAGATATGCAGCAGCTAATAGCAAAATGGCAAAATTATGCTAAGACGATGGAATAAAAATTATTGTTTAATCGTTATTCATGTTAAAATATACATTCTAGATATCAGGGCTACGCCCCTTTTTTAATTTTTTGAACTGTATTTCTACAAAGATGTCGGGGCGATGCCCCTGAATTAGGACATGAAACGAGCACGACAAACAAACTTTGACACACAACTTTTATGAAAAAAAACATTGCAATTGTAGCCGGTGGTGACTCATCGGAAGTGGTGGTTTCGCTCAAAAGTGCAGCCGGAATCTATTCATTTATGGACAAGGACAGGTACAATTTGTATATCGTCACCATCGTGGGTCAAACATGGCAAGTGGAAATTTCGGAAACCGAAAAACTAGCCATTGACCGTAATGATTTTAGTTTTGTTCAAAATGGTTCAAAGGTCTGCTTTGACTTCGCATACATCACCATCCACGGCACGCCTGGTGAAAACGGCATTCTTCAAGGATATTTTGATTTGATAGGGATGCCCTATTCCTGCTGTGGTGTGTTGGCAGCAGCAGTGACATTCAATAAATTTACCTGCAATCAATACCTGAAAGGTTTCGGAGTAAAAGTGTCCGAATCCATGGTGCTCAGAAAAGGTCAGATAGTGACAAGCCAAGAAGTGGCTGACAAACTGGGCTTCCCCTGTTTCGTAAAACCCAATGTGGGCGGAAGTAGTTTCGGAGTGACTAAGGTTAAAACCCTGGCCGAAGTGCAACCTGCCATTGAGAAAGCTTTTGCCGAAGGCGATGAAGTAATGATAGAAGCCTTTTTGGCTGGCACAGAGATTACCTGCGGCATCTACAAAACCAAACAAAAATCAGTAGTACTACCCATCACCGAAGTAGTGAGCCAGAATGAGTTTTTTGACTTTGACGCCAAATACAAAGGTCAAGTAGAGGAAATAACTCCCGCCAGACTTTCAGAGACAGTTACTAACCGCGTGCAGCAACTCACTTCTGCCATCTACGACATACTGGGTTGCAAAGGGATAGTGCGTATAGACTACATCATCTCCGAAGGTGATGTGATCAACCTACTAGAAGTCAACACCACACCAGGAATGACAGCCACCAGCTTCATCCCTCAGCAAGTACGTGCTGCTGGCATTGATATAAAAGATGTGATGACGGATATTATTGAAAATGAGTTGACAAGAAAGTGAGTAGGCAAGTTAACAGGTTAACAGGTTAACAAGTTGACGAGCAAACATAAAATAGTTTAAGAGTTTCACTAAACCCATTCATACGCAGACCTCAAAAAGTCCCCATGGGGGATTTAGGGGGCTATTGCAACCTGTATATTATTTGTGTCTCCGTGTCTTTGTGTTTAATTTTTGTCTTTAATATTTAAATCCAATAAACTTAATTCAAACGTTTACTTGTTAAATTGTTAACTTGTCTACTAGTTTACAATTTATTTACCACCTAACTATCCTATATTATGATATCATTTGATGAAGTCTGTGAAATTGTATCGCAGGAGATTAGTAAGCTAGATTGGAACAAAACACCCAACGGACTTTATGCTCCGATAGAATACATCCTGTCATTGGGTGGAAAGCGCCTTCGCCCTGCCATGACTCTGATGGCTTGCAACTTATACACTGACAATATTACACAATCCATTTACTCGGCTTTGGGGATAGAGGTTTTTCACAATTTCACCCTCCTGCACGATGACATCATGGACAATGCGGATATTCGTAGAGGTAAACCAACGGTTCATATCAAATGGAACAACAATACGGCGATACTGTCGGGTGATGTGATGCAGATTTCGTCCTACCAACTAATGACAGAAACACCCGCACCATATCTGAAACAATCTCTGGATTTGTTCTCACGTACCGCAGCCGAAATTTGCGAGGGACAACAGTTTGATGTGGAGTTTGAAAAAATGAATCATGTACAAGCTGATGAATACATAGAAATGATTCGCTTGAAAACTGCCGTACTAATAGCAGCCGGACTGAAAATAGGGGCATGGATAGGTGGAGCGAGCGATGAAGATGCCGACTTATTGTATGACTTCGGGATCAACATTGGACTAGCATTTCAGCTGAAAGACGACCTGCTGGACGTGTATGGCGATGAGGCTACCTTTGGAAAAAAAATAGGTGGCGACATTCTTTGCAACAAGAAAACCTTTCTACTTATCAATGCAATGAATGTGGCTAAGGATGAAGATTTGGCACTCCTGAATGCCTGGCTAGAAAACAATAATCCCACACAATCTGCTGAAAAGATTCAGGCAATCACAAGCTTGTTTACTAAGCTCAAGGTAGATAAAATTTGCGAAGAGAAGATGGCATATTTCTATGATAAGGCTGTCGCAAAACTTGACAAACTGTCGGTTGACACTAATAAAACGCAAGAATTGAGAAATTTAGCCCAAAAATTAATGTCTCGTAAAGATTAATTTTTATCTTTGCCAGAGTTATTTTTATAGGATAAAACAACATGCCTTACAGACGATTACCAAATACCGACCAAGCTAGATTGCGTGCCTTAAGAAGTGCCATAGAACAGTCCGAACGACAAGCGTATGGCACACAGGTGGTTGCTTTCAAAACCATTATTGAGGCGAAGTCATTTCTAAGTGTGTTCGAAAAACAATTGGTTCACTACAAACAGACCCTCGAAAGCCAAGTTGCCGCGAATAAAAAGTACCAACAAGTAGTGCATAATGCCCGCCTGTACATCTCTCACTTCATTCAGGTGTTCAATCTTGCCATTATCAGGGGCGACATTAAAAAGGAGCATAAATCCTACTATCAACTGGACGTAGAATCGCACACTGTACCCGATTTAAGCTCTGAGGGCGCCATCCTCAATTGGGGGAAATGCATCATTGAAGGTGAGCACGAGCGCGTGCAAAATGGAGGATTGCCAATCTACAATCCAGCTATTGCCAAAGTAAAAGTTCACTTCGAAGTGTTTAAAGAATACAAGTCCAGCCAAAAGCTTTACCAAAGCAACACCGTTCGCAATTGGGAAGAGTTGGCAAGCTTTAGGAAAAAAGGGGACGAGATTATCCTCGATATTTGGAACCAAGTGGAGGAAAAATTTAAGGATGAAAAACCCTTTTCAAAACTGTTGAAATGCAAAGATTTTGGCTTGATTTACTATTATAGAAAGGGAGAAAAGGAATTGACCATGGAGTCTGACTTGGCCTGAAATAAACCTACAGAGGAAATTTAA
>CAIUKZ010000180.1 GCA_903899865.1 uncultured Bacteroidales bacterium
ATCGAAAAACATCATTACTTATACTGGTTTAAACAATTATTCAATAGGTGTGTGGTGTGGATTTACTGACGATGCATGGTCTAGCTATGCCGACTTAACTCCGATTTTGATAGGCGGCGTTGATGTATATAACTTAGATGCAGCCAATTATAGCTATGCCAGCGGTGGAGCAAAAAGTGGACTTATCAATCTTCCTTTGAATGGAACTGTAGATATGCTTGCTCATGCAAAAATGCCTGATCAATGTAAAAAAAGCTTTACACTCAAAGGTACAGGCAATAGTCGCACGGACGTATCTACTCCTGCTGCCAATCTTGCAACTGCGTATCCAAATCCTGCTATCAGCACAGAAACCATCACCATAACAGGCGATTTTTCAACTAATGCAACGCTAACAATACTAGACATGAATAGTTCCATTGTAGCTACTTCTGTGGTGACAAACAGCCAAACTATTCAGCTAAATCTGTCTGAATTCTCACTTAAAACAGGTATTTACATCGTGAAGATACAAGGTGAAAATCAAACCAATGTTGCTAAACTAATCATCAAGTAATTCAACAACTATTCGGATCATTTTAAAAATGGCTCACATGGATTTAATGCCCATGTGAGCCATTTTAGTTCGTCTATCTCCAACTTATAGAATGTCGTATTTGGGGTTAATGGACAAAAGTAATGCTGGAATCTTCTGAAACGCCGATTAATAGTAACTTTGGTGCATTTGAAAATTATGAATAAAAATTTGCTTTTATTGCGGGAGTAAAATAACGAAGAAAAATGGTTTTGTAAGAGGCGTTCAACGATACAAATGTTTTGTTTGTGGTCGTCAATTTTTAAACACAAGCCGTTTAGACAAAGCTCAGCTTTGGGATGAATATAGTAACGGAAAACAAACTTACTTTCAACTTAGTGAGCGTTATGGGTGTAGTCCAAGAACCATTCAGCGACATTTGGATAAGGTGGAGCCCGTTAGGAGAACAACCTATAACAGCAATGTCAACGTATTAATGGATACTACCTATTTTGGACGCAGTTTTGGAGTGATGGTTTTTAAAGACAGTTTATCAGGTGAATTTTTATATACCTGCTATGTCAAGCATGAGACTAATGCTTTGTATGCAAAAGGATTAGAGATAATTGGAGCACGAGGGATAAAGATACAGAGTATTATTTGTGATGGGCGTAAGGGTCTTTTGACTTTATACAAAGATATTCCAACACAGATGTGCCAGTTTCATCAAGTACAGATAGTATTGCGATATTTGACTCGCAAGCCCAAGCAACAGGCAGGTGTAGAACTGCGAAAAGTTGCATTAACATTGACTAAAAGCAGTAAATCGGAATTTGAACATAGATTAGATAGGTGGTATATAAAATGGGAAAATTACTTGAATGAGCGTAGCCGTTCAGCAATTACAGGTAAGAGTTATTACACGCATAAAAAGTTACGAAGTGCGTATTTAAGTTTGAAGAGAAACATGCCATATCTATTTGTTTTTGAGAAATATACAGAGTTAAACATGCCAAATACAACGAATGCTTTAGATGGTAGCTTTTCTGATTTAAAGAACAAACTAAGAAATCATAATGGTCTGAATCTAAGCTGAAAAAAGAAATTTATTAATGGGTTTTTTAAGGCATAGCAGCTCATAAAAAAGTTGAAAGAGCTACCCTAGAAAAGATAGCTCTTTGCTTTCGACTTTTTTTGTGTCGCTGGTCAAAGTATCCCTGACAAGTTGCTCCCCAGCAGAGCTTGTTTCCGTTTTGTTTGACAAACAAATATAAGCTTTAACTCTTGATGGGCAAAAAAACAAACAAATTTTGAGCATTACTTTTGTCCACTTGAAGAAAAGAACCTCAAAATAGCATTACTTTTGTCCATTACACCGACTTTCATTACTGTTTCAGAGGATGCATCCTCAAATCTTTTGGTCAAAATCAATGACAATCGGAACATAATCATTATTTTTGCCATCACATCGTAGTTGAAATTTAAAATTATTGAATTATGAATCATTTGTTGTTTATGAATTTGGGAGCTGGAGAGATTATCATTGTGGCTCTGGTGGTGCTTTTATTATTTGGCGGAAAAAAAATCCCCGAATTGATGCATGGCATTGGCAAAGGCGTGAAAAGTTTCAAAGACGGGATGAATGACATTGAGTCTGACCTTAAAAGTGGAGCTAAAAAAGACAACAAAATTGACAACTCAGACTCTACAAAGTAAAAATGAGTGAATCAAATGAGGGTGAAATGACCTTTTGGGATCATCTGGATGACTTACGAAAAATTATTTTTCGTATTCTTGCTGTTGTAATAGTCATTTCTCTATTCTTGTTTTCATTCATGAATGAAATTTTTGACCGTTTCATTTTAGCACCTTCACGTTCCAACTTTTTTTTGTATCAATGGCTCAATGAGCTGGCACAAAAGATACCCTACATACCCGACTTTTGCTTAGGTGCGTTTCAGGTCAAAATCATCAATATCAACCTCGCTTCTCAATTTCTCATCCACATGTCCACCTCCTTGTGGCTAGGATTGGTTCTTAGTTTTCCAGTTGTCATCTACCAGATATACCTCTTTGTTAAACCAGCCTTATACAGTTACGAACGCCAAAACATAGGGTGGGCCATTTTTTTTGGAAATCTGCTATTCTATGCTGGTTTGGCGTTGGGATATCTGATGGTTTTTCCACTCACTTTACGTTTTCTCGCTGGCTATCAATTAAGTACATATATCGAAAACAGCGTTTCGTTGGATTCATACATGGACAGCTTTCTAATGCTGTGTTTCATGATGGGGCTAGTGTTCGAACTACCATTATTGTCATGGTTACTATCTAAAATTGGGGTGTTGCATCGCAGTTTTTTCACTAAATTCAGAAAACATGCCATTGTCATTTTACTCCTCATCGCAGCATTTATAACTCCTTCCAGCGATCCATTTACGCTTATGGTGGTTTTTCTTCCACTCTATCTGCTATGGGAAATTAGTGCCATGGTGGTGAAGAAGTAAACAAGTAGACGAGTTAACAAGTTAAGATGTAAACGAGTAAACGAGTTAACAAGTAAACAATGCGTTTACTTGTTAATACCAATTTACGTATTAGGCAGACCCCAACTAGATTGTTACTGTTACTTTTTCGGTTACAATCATATAGTAGCGTGCAAAATTCTCATCTTTCATGTGTTCGATCAATTCTGCTTGCCATTTTTTTGCTTCCTCTGACAATGCTACAAGTTTCTTATTGTTTTCAAGGTGCTCAGCATCCTGCTTCTGAAACTTTGCCATATCATGAAATTCATCCAACCATTTTTCATATTTCTCCATGAATTTTGATTGTTCAGGTGTGAGTTGATACGCATCCTTCTTATCGGTTATCAAACTCTCCACCTGTGCCAATCCACTGGCTGAAATTGCTGTTGCTGAGGCTATAAGCCCCAATTTTTTAAGAAAATCTCTTCGTGTACTTTCGTATCCGTCCATAATTTGAAATTTTTAAATTTTATATTTGTGATATACTTACATTACCAACTTTAGAAACCGATTACATTTTTTTCATGCGCAATTTTGGGTGAAAAATCACAGGAGTTGTGACTATCCAAACCCTACAACTTAGCACATTACAATCAACATCAGTTACAATACATATTAGTATCAAATTGTTTAATCCATTGCAATTTTTCTCAAAATAAAAAATTCATTGAACATTTCATTTTTTTTAGTGTTGGTACTCATGAAGGCAAACAAAGAGCTGAATTGATTGATTAAATCTTATTAAACAAGGAACTTCTAGAATGTAAAACTCTTGTTTATTATGGATTTTAAATACCTGATTGATGATTTGATACAATATTTTTTTGTCAACTCCATTTATATTTATATATTTGCTTTAAACTACTTTAACTAAAGATAGAAGTAGATGAATGAAGGTAAATAATGAGTAGGTCTTCATTGAGTGCATTTTTATTCTGTAAAACTAGGTGTGAAATTGAATCGATGATTTTCATCTCCTCATACTTAAGTCAAGTCAGAATACTGTTAATTTATTTTATTTATTATTTTTTAGCATGATAGAAAAAGAAGAACAGCCGAAGAAAAAAACCAGAAGAGAATTTTTACAGCAACTGGGCATTGTTGGAATTGGCTCTACATTAGGTGGATCAGCTATTTTGGCTGCTCTCAATTATGATAAAAGTAAAACAGATAGCCAACGCATCAGGGTTCTTACAGCTCAAAATGAGTTGCATGAAATAAATAAAGATGATTTACACAAAGTACTTCCTTCGAAGCATGGCAAACTGACATATCTCCAACAGCAAGGACGTGACGGATTGGAAGGCAAGCGATTTGTGATGGTGATAGACCTTTCCAAATGCCAAAATGCACGTAAGTGTATGGCTGCCTGTCAGAACGCCCATCACCTACGTCCTGAACAGCATCACATCAATGTGCTGAAAATGGAAGAGACTGAAAACACTCCTCCATACTACATGCCCAAACCTTGTCAGCATTGTGACAACCCACCATGCGTGGCTGTGTGTCCAGTAGATGCAACCTTCAAACGTCAAGATGGTATTGTGTTGATAGATAACGAACGGTGCATCGGCTGTAGATTTTGCATCGCAGCTTGTCCGTATAGCGCCCGCATTTTCAACTGGGCTGAACCATTGAACGCTCAAGTGGAGAAAGACGTAGAATATAATGTAGAATTGAACGTGCCACAGAAAAAAGGAACTATCAGCAAATGTTTATTCAGTGCCGATCAAGTGCGTTTAGGTAAATTACCCTACTGTGTGTCAGCTTGTCCAAATGGTGTGTACTACTTCGGCGATGAAAATGAAGATACTGTCACCAATGGCACCACCAAAGAAACTGTTCGGTTCAAAAAACTGCTTGAAGACAATGGCGGTTACACACTGATGCCAGAGCTTGGCACTAAACCACGTGTATATTATTTACCTCCAAAAGGAAAAACAGTGCCCTTTAACGAGCAGGATAGAGAAGAAGCGTCTGAGCACCTTCACCATTCCTAAAGAATATCTACTTATTAACTCAATGCACAAAATTACGAATTCAAACTGCCGAATACTTTGCTTATGTTAGAACAATCAACAAAGGATAAAATTACATCCGACTTATTACGTTCCATACGCCTAACCAATAGTTTTAAAGCTTGGATGGCATTTCTTACTCTTTCCTTATTTGTTTGCTTGGGAGCTTATGTGTACCAACTCAACAAAGGACTGGTAGTGACTGGTTTGGGTGATTATGTGTCGTGGGGCATGTATATCTCAAATTTTGTGTTTTTTGTTGCTACAAGTTTAATAGGGATGCTTATCAGTGCTGTATTGGGTCTTTCTGGACAGAAATGGGCTACACCCTTGGCTCGTATGGCCGAAATAATAGCGCTCGCATTTGCAGCTGTTGCAGGATTAGTGATTGTGTCTGACATGGGGCGTCCTGACAGATTGCTCAATGTGTTTATACACGGAAGAATACAATCGCCCATCGTGTGGGACATCACCGTAGTAACTGTTTATGTTCTAATCAGTACCTTGTTCCTATACATCCCACTTATTCCTGATTTGAAAATTTGTCACGACAAAATAGAGAAACTACATCCTATTGCTAGAAAGGCATATAAACTGTTATCTCTCAACTACACTGGCTCTCATGAACAGGATTTAATCATTAAAAAACTTACAAGAGCCATTGCCATTTTTATAATCCCTGTTGCATTTGCAATACACACTGTCACTTCATGGCTGTTTGCCAACACATCTAGAGTTGGATGGGATTCCACCATTTTTGGTCCCTATTTTATCACTGGAGCATTTGTTTCTGGCACATCTGCCATCGTGATTGCCATGTATTTCTTTCGCACCAATTACAAGCTGCAAGAATATATCACACTCGAACATTTTGATAAGATTGGGAAATTATTGGTGTTAGTTTCATTGGTGTATTTATATTTCAACTTGAATGAATACATGGTGCCAGGATATAAAATGAAAAAATTTGATGCTCGACACATCAACGCACTTTTTACTGGCGCTCATGCATTTTTGTTTTGGTCGGTACAGTTGGGTGGATTGATTATTCCAATCATACTTCTGATATTCAACAAGATGAGAAAACCATTGCCATTATTAATAATCGCCTGTTGCGTATTTGTAGGTGGGTGGTTCAAAAGATATATCATTGTGGTGCCAACGATGGAACATCCCTATTTGCCCATACAAAACGTGCCATTGAATTTCAAAGTATATTCACCTACCTTGGTAGAAATACTAATAACCATTGCACCGATGATTTTAGTGTTGCTTATCGTATCTACTTTAGCCAAAATAATCCCGATTGTTCCCATTCAAGAAACCATTGAAGAGTTAGAAGAAAGCCACGATTAAAATTTTAGGAATTTATATTTATGACAGTACATAGTAAAGCATTTAAATTTAGAATAATAAGTTTATTAATACTCATAAGTCTGGTAAGTGTAAAATTAGCAGCACAGAATTGGGATGTGCCAGCAGACAAAAAGGCTAAAAATTGCGACTTCAAATTTGATGAAGCAACTGCTAAACTTGGTGAAGCGATATATAGTAAAAAGTGTGCATCTTGTCATGGCACTCCTGCCAAAGGCAATAATCGTCGTGCATTTAAACCCGTTCCTCCAGATTTAGGATCTTCGGGGTCACAAAACTTGACTGATGGGGAATTGCTTTATATACTTAGTACAGGTAGGGGTTTGATGCCTTCATTTTTTGGCACACTCACAGAGAGTGACCAATGGAAAGTGATTTCCTATCTTCGTAGTTTTAATAAATCATACAAACAAGTGGTATCTAAACCCAACTCAGCTCGTCCAAAAAAATAAATAAGACTTTGGAATAAAAAACAGCATAATACATTTGGCAATACATTATTAAATATGGCACACTTCAATAAAGCATTTCAATTCAAGACTAGGAGTATAATTGTACTTTTGACAGTTTTCGGTTTTCAGCTCACAGCCCAAAACTGGGATGTGCCAGCTGATAAAAAGGCAAAAAACAGTTACATAAAGTTTGATAAAACCACAGCTTCGGAAGGTGAGGGTATCTACACCAAAAACTGTGCTTCATGTCATGGAAATCCTTCAAAGGGCAATGTGTTGAAATCTCTGAAACCAACACCACCTGATTTGGCATCGTCGGGCACACAAAAACTAACTGATGGTGAGCTGTTTTACATACTCAATACTGGTCGTGGTTTGATGCCATCATTCAAAGACGTTCTTTCTGAAAGCGACAGATGGAAAGTGATTGCTTATGTACGTAGTTTCAACAAAAGCTATGTGCAAGTATTGTCTAACACCGACCCAACTAAAAGTGACAAAGTGAAAGTCACCATGGTGTACAACCACGAAACCAATACAGTACGTGTGCAAGTTGTGGCTAAGGAGCAAAACACAAGCCTACCACTCAAAGATGCAGAAGTGTTGCTTTTTGCAAAACGCTATTTTGGTAAGCTACCAATAGAAAAAGGATTGAAAACAGACGAGAGTGGAGTGGCAAACTTTGTATATCCAAAAGATTTACCGGGTAATAAATTGGGCGAAGTAGAGCTACTGGTCAAAGTAAATGATGAGGTGTATGGTGAGGTAGAATCGTCCACAAAACTTAAAATTGGCATTCCAACAGACAAGCCTGGTCTCACACAACAGCGTGCTATCTGGGGTGTATTAGCCAAAGCACCGTATTGGATTATTGCACTTTATCTGCTAGGAATTGCTACATTTGGGGTTTTTGTGTTATATTTAGTCAAAAATCTATTTGATTTTTGGAAAAAAGGGCAGCAATAGTTGCTTCTTGAGCAAAGAATGTAATTGTGGTGCAAGAAATTAGTAATTTCATTATCAGCATTAATATTACCGCGTAAAGTGGATGGGGTTTCCTATTAACTAAAACATAATTGAACCATGAAACAGCTAAAAACAATCTCTTGCATTGGGCGAATACTATTCGCTCTACCTATCGGCATGATGGGTTTAAATCACTTTCTGATGACACCATTGTTTGCACAACAGCTGAAGGAGTCTTTGATTCCCAATGGAGCTTTTCTAATCATGATTTCGGGTTTAATGTTGATGATTGTCAGCGCATTTATCATGCTGAATAAATTTGTGGAGATTGCAAGCCTCTGGCTGATTGGGCTGTTGGTTATGATTATTTGCGCCATTCATATCCCTTCGTTGTTTTCGGAGGATATAAATGTGGCACAGTTGGCCTACATCGAGGTTTTAAAAACCACTAGTTTGTTAGGTGGTGCTATTATGATTGCACTCTATTTGTATGAAAAACGAAAACTGGAGTCAAGCAACTCATAACACACCCATGTTCAAAATATAATTTTTGACACACCTGGGCAAGAATATTCACAACATATCCGCTCTTAAAGTCCCCGCTGTTTATCCCGTCATAAACGGGAGGGGATTTAGGGGCTTAATAATCAACACATGAAACGAGCACGACAAATAAACTTTGACACACAAGGAGATGTTTATGTGCGAGTTCCATCTGACAATTAAAAAACAATTATAAACAGATGAAACAAACCATTTTCACACTATTCTTACTTCTGTTTGTATCAACAATCACATTTGCTCAGGTTGATCAATCTCCAGAAGTGGGTGTGATAGAACACCTTGGTGACACTTTGCCTTTGGATTTACAATTTGTAAATGAAAAATCGGAGAAAGTGACTCTGAGGCAATTGATTAATAAACCTACAATTCTTTCATTTGTTTATTTTGATTGTCCTGGTCTTTGCAGTCCATTGCTGGAAGGAGTCGGAGCAGTAATTAAAAAATCAGACCTAAAGTTGGGCGCTGATTATCAAGTGTTAACTATTAGTTTTAATTATAGAGACACACCCGAAAAGGCAAAGGCAAAAAAGGAACGATTTGTACAGCGTTATTCCAAAGGGAATGAAAATGGATGGATATTTTTGACTACAGATAGCGCTACTATTTATAAAATAACAAACGCTACTGGCTTTATCACCAAAGCTGTTGGGTTTGATTTTGTGCATCCATCTGCCATCATTGCAGTCAGTCCAAGTGGTCTTATAACTAGGTATTTGTATGGTATATCCTACTTGCCTGTGGATTTCAAGTTGGCAGTCATTGAAGCCAACAAAGAGCAACCAAGGTCGTCTATCCAAAAAATAATGATGTTGTGTTATACATACGATCCCGAAAATAAACGATTCGGATTGGATGTTACAAAGATTACAGGGAGTATCATACTTTTCATTTTACTAATTTTCATTGTAGTGTATCTTCTAAAACCCAAAAAGAAATAATAATTTAATATCAAAATGAGCAACGTATCAGCAAACAGTGAGTATGTAAGTTATCTAGACCATCAAGGCAAATACAAGGGTATTATGTCTTGGATAATGGCAACCGATCACAAGAGGATAGCATTATTGTACATGTATTCCATCATGACCTTTTTTATAATTGGTGTAGTTCTAGGCATCATGATGAAACTTGAAATGTTAACACCAGGTGAAACCATCATGAAAGCCAAAATGTATAATAGTGTATTCACACTCCACGGCATTTTGATGATTTTCATGGTTGTAATACCCGGATTGTCTGCAGTATTTGGGAATTTTTTCCTTCCAATTCATATTGGTGCTAAGGACGTTTCGTTCCCAAAACTCAACCGCTTTTCATGGTGGATATTCGTAGTTGGGAGTATCATGGCAGTACTGTCACAAGTACTAAAAGATGGGCCACCAGATACTGGATGGACATTTTATGCGCCATATAGCACCACTACCAGTTCTAATGTCATCATGGCTACAGCGGCAGCATTCGTACTTGGGTTTTCATCCATTCTTACAGGATTAAATTTCATTGTAACGATACACCAATTGCGTGCGCCTGGCATGAAATTTTTCAACATGCCACTCTTTCCTTGGGCGTTATACGCTACTGCTTGGATTCAATTATTGGCAACACCCGTTATTGGTATCACTTTATTGATGCTTATTGCTGAACGAGCATTCCATATCGGCTTTTTCGACCCTGCATTGGGAGGCGACCCACTACTCTTTCAACATTTATTCTGGATATATTCTCACCCTGCGGTATATGTTATGATGCTTCCTGCCATGGGTGTAATTACTGAAATCATTCCCACATTTTGTCAGCGTCAAATCTATGGTTACAAAGCAGTGGCTGTATCTAGTCTTGCTATTGCTGGTGTAGGTTTTTTGGTATGGGGACACCACATGTACACATCTGGTATGAGCGACACAGCTCGCTGGTTTTTCTCCTTGCTCACATTTATAGTGGCTGTGCCTAGTGCTATCAAGGTGTTCAACTGGATTACCACTATGTACAAAGGTTCGATTGATGTGAAACCACCATTTTTGTATGCATTGGCTTTTATATTCCTGTTTATTATTGGTGGTACCACTGGGTTGCTTTTAGGATCTGTGGCAACCAATGTGCAGGTACATGATACTTCGTTTGTGGTGGCTCACTTTCATTACATTATTTTTGGTGGAATGGGATTTGCGTTTTTTGCCGCCATTCACTACTGGCTACCAAAAATGTACGGAAAAATGTATGATTTTAAAATGGCAAACATCGGATTGGTGATTAATTTCATCGGATTCAACTTGTTGTATTTTCCTCAATTTATAATTGGTATTCAAGGCATGCCACGTAGATATTTTGACTATCCAGCAAAGTTTCAACCAGCACAATTGGTTTCCTCTATAGGCGGTTTCATACTAGTCACAGGATTAATTATCATGATTTACACACTTGTAAAAGGTGCTCGCAAAGGTGCACCTGCTCCAGCCAATCCTTGGCGTGGTTCTACATTGGAGTGGCAAATTCCGTCACCACCATCAGTTGAAAACTTTGATGAGGAGCCTGTTATTAAAGAAAATCCATACGATTATAAATAAAAATCTACCGATTGATTAACACTTTTTTGCATCTAAAAGATAAAAACCATCAATTTATATGAGTCAACACACAGCACACATCGAAGAGCATAGAGACGATGAAGCATCCAAACTGGGGATGTGGCTCTTCATATTCACCGAATTACTTTTGTTTGGAGGTTTATTTCTAGTCTATTCCATTTTCAGAATGCAGTACCCGGTAGAATTTCGTGAGTGCAGCTTGGAATTGAGTGTAACCATTGGTGCTATAAACACTGTGGTGCTTCTTTTCAGTAGTATGACGGTAGCCATGTCTATGACTGCAATCCAAAAAAATGATATGAAAAAGGCATTGCTATACATTGGAGTAACACTTTTTTGTGCAGCCATTTTTTTGGTAAACAAGTATTTTGAATGGAGTGGTAAGTTTCATCATGGTTTATATCCTGGTTCTGAATTGATGACGCATCTGGATAGAGGACACCATTTGTATTTTAGTTTGTACTTCTTCATGACTGGCCTACATGCGCTGCATATCATCATCGGAATGACATTGCTGTTTGTGTGTTATTTCAAGGTACGGAAGAATACCATTCATTCACAAGACTATGTTTTGCTTGAAAATAGCGCATTGTATTGGCACTTAGTCGATTTGATTTGGATTTTCTTGTTCCCTTTGATGTATTTGATTTCCTAACTTATTGTACGGATTAATTATAAAAACATGGCAAATAATACCACCCATACCATTGAGTACCAATCACTGTCTAAGACATTATTGATACTACTTTTCTTAACCTTTGTGACCATTAGTATCGCGAGTGTACAACTGGGCGCTTTCACATTGGCAGTAGCATTGTTGATAGCCTGTGTAAAATCATTTATCGTGTTGTCGCATTTTATGCATTTAAAGTATGAAAGCCTACTTCTTAGAATTCTGGTGGCCATGGTTTTTGTACTTTTTGCTTTGATAGTGGCTATTACTTTTATTGATTATGCTTTTAGATAATGTTTAAGTAATTACATCGTCAAATTTACAAGTTATAAACTTCAATGAATTTGTAACTGACTTTCAATTTATAAATTATTAAATTTTCATATATGTTTAGTAAAGCATCCAATTTTGTTTACGGAGTAGATTCGGCGTTTCTAATTATTACGGGTATTTCTGTGTTTTTTTTGGTTGTGCTAACGGCTTTGATGATCTATTTTGTCATCAAATACAATCGTAAAAATGGAAAACCGGCACAACAAATCAAGGACAATATGGCATTGGAAATCACTTGGATTGCTATCCCAATGATAATAGTGTTGTACATGTTTTACATTGGTTGGAAAGGGTTTATACCCATGCGCGTAGTGCCCGAAGATGCCATTGAAATTACTGCGGAAGGTAGCATGTGGAAGTTTAAGTTCGAATACCCTGGAAATAAAATTGCCGACAC
>CAIUKZ010000181.1 GCA_903899865.1 uncultured Bacteroidales bacterium
AGTGATAGCGCCAATTGCTGTGCATAAGTGCTTTTCCCTGAGCGTTGACCGCCAGTGATGAGGGTGATTTTATTATTCATTCCGCTTTCAAATTAAAATAGTATTTTGGTTTATATCCAGGCAATAATTCGGGATGAAAAATACTTACCAAGTCTGCAAGTACCACATCAGGTTCTAGTGGTCCCACTTCGTAGAAAGGAGTTTTGGCAGTATTAATGGCGAATATGTGATGGTTTTTATACGCATCAAAGTTTGAATACAAGTTATATTCAATCCCTAACTGTTTGTAAGATAGGTCAGAATTTTGCTCGTTGTATTTAATCAACCAATAATCAGCATGAATGGCTTTGGCATAAACGGTTTCAAAACTCATAGCCGCTGAGCCGGTTTGGTCAAGTTCTTTCCAAAGATAATTTGCTCCTGCGTCATTGAGAAATTCTCCCATAAAACTCTTTCCACCAGCAATATACCATGAGTCGCCGTACTTTTTCTCAGTAAATACAGTTGGTTTGTTTTTTGTGTTGACGGCTAGTTTCGAAAGTTCAACATACCTTTTTTCAATTTTGCTGAAAATCTCATCAGCCAATTTTTCACTTTGCGTAAATGTAGCCTCAAATTTCAACCATTCGGCTCTTCCAAGTGGCGATTGCTCCATATAAGATGCATCTTTTACAACGGCTATGTTTACTTTGTCAAAACTATTGCGAGGTGAGTTCTCAAAAGGTGAAACCACTAATAATTCAGGATTAGTAGCTACCAGTCGTTCAATATTAATATTGGAAGCCATTCCCAAATCGGTAATTTTTCCTGCTTTTAAACCATCTAGCACAGTCGGAATTTTGATGTACTCAGGCTCGCAGACACCAATGATGGAGTTTGCCTGCCCCAACTGATTCCACATTCCAGCATGTACAGCCGAGCAAATTGCTACTCTGTCGATTGGGATTCTTATCACTTTACCTTCTGGTAGGGATGTTGGTAAATCTTTGCATTTGGGCACAAGGATGTACACACCTAGATTTTGAGTCGTATCCCATGGATTTTTCACTTTTAATTCGGTATATTCATCAAAATAAGTGACCGAAAATCCTTTAGCATATCGAAGTTCCATTTTCTTACCACTATTTTCCATTTTTCGTACTTGCCTTTTGTTGTCTGGTTTGCATGAAAAAAGGATGATAGTGAATATCAGATAAGTATATAATTTCATGGTTAAGAAGTCTTGTTAATGGTGAAAACAAATATTGAACACGGAGACACTAAGGCACAAAATTTTTATTTTTGAATGTAGGCTTGCTTGAAAATCGAAAGGACACGTAAATAAAATTGTTTATAAATTATTCGTGTTTTCGTGACTTCGTGTTTAAACCTTTCATCAAATATCATTGCGTAATATATTGTAAAACAGCTCTATATCCACATGTTTCCGCACGTGATTGGCAAGTTTGTCGTACTGTTCTTCTTTGAACTTAAAGTAGTCAAACTCACTTGTAGATTTACTGTTAAGATGTGGCTCGAGTAGCAAATTTACAAACTCTCTATTGTCCAAAATGCCATGTATGTAAGTGCCGTAACAGTTGTCGATGAAACACCCATCCGTACTTCGATCTTCAAGTACATTTAGTGTTTCAATTTCAGTGGAAAGAATTTCTGTTCTGCCATTATGTATTTCGTAGCCAGTACATTGGCTCGTTCCGGCATGTAACTTAAAGCTCACTTGCTTGGTGACTTTTGTGCCGTCAAGTTCGGTAGTGATTGGCAATAAATTCAATCCTGGAAGCTGGTGGATGTTAGATTCTATTCCTTGTGGATCAGTGATTTCCTTTCCGAGCATTTGGTAGCCACCACAGATACCGAGTACCGTTTTCCCATCTCTATGAGCATCAATGATAGCTTTTGCCATGCCTGATTTGCGTAAAATTATGAGGTCGTGTAGAGTACTTTTAGTTCCAGGAATGATGATGATGTCTGCCCCACGGAGGTCGTCGGGTTCGTTGGTGTAAAACAGATTGATTCTGTCGTCTTGCTCCAGCGGATTAAAATCAGTAAAGTTGGACATGTGTTGAAGCAATACCACCGCTATATTGACCTTTCCTGACAGTGCACTTCTGTTTTTGGTGTGTAGCATCACTGAGTCTTCCTCCTCAATGTGAATGTCTTTGAAATAAGGAATTACTCCCAAAACTGGCACTTTGCAAAGTTCTTCCATCATCTTGATGCCAGATTCAAACAAACGAATGTCACCTCTGAATTTATTGATGATGATGCCTTTGACCAATTTTCGTTCGTCATCGGTGAGTAGCATCATGGAGCCATAAACCGAGGCAAACACACCACCACGGTCAATGTCAGTCACCAGTATTACATTGGCTTTGGCATGAGCTGCCATGGGCATATTCACCAAGTCAAGGTCTCGCAGATTGATTTCAGAAATGCTGCCTGCACCTTCGAGTACGATGGGATTGTAGCGTGTTGCCAGTCGGTCGAATGCAGCGCAAACTTCCTTACGAAGCTCAGTTTTATTGTTGGACGTGAAATAATCTACCGCCTCCAGATTGCCAATGGACTTTCCGTGAAGCACTACCTGACAGACGGTGTCAGTGGTCGGTTTCAGCAGAAGTGGATTCATGTCCGTATGACACGGCACTCCAGCTGCTTCGGCTTGCACAGCTTGCGCACGTCCTATCTCCAATCCTTCGGGAGTGGCATAGGAGTTTAAAGCCATGTTTTGAGCTTTGAATGGAGCAGGAGAGTAGCCATCTTGTTTCAGAATGCGACAAAACGCTGCAGTAATAACGCTTTTTCCAACGTCACTACCCGTGCCTACAAACATGATGGGAGCAATTTTTTTCATACTGAGAGTAAAAAAGGAATAACCAAAGACTAGTTATGGCAGTTACTTCACCTTTGGCTATTCCTGTCGTTGATCTTGCTTAGAGATTTTATTTGTTGGTTAAGAAAATCGTTTTTTTGGGACTTACACCAGTTTCAAAAGTAAATTTCAATTTTCCTGCTTTATCAAAACAATACATTTTCCCATTTGTAGAATAATCAGTCTCACCAATGTAAATATCTTTCGTGATTGGGTTGATATCAAGACAGTATGGAGTTTTAACGATTGAATCACTAGCTAATACACTGTTACTTGTAATAGCAGAAGTTTGAGAATTTACAAGTACTAATTTTTTATTAACCGCTTGTGAATTTGCACCATAGCTGTATGTCATAACAAATAGATTATTGCCATCAACAGTAATATCTCTAGCGTTAGCAACCGACAATTTTGATATAGAACCTGTTGCTCCATCAATCTTAACAACAGAAGGTAAAACTTTTGCATAATCTCCCATTGCTACCACAAAAACATTTCCTGAAGCATCAGCAACTAAGTTTATAGGATTTAAACCTACAACGATGTTTTTTTCCACTGTGAATGAACTGGTGTTTATTACTGATACTGTACTGTCATTTACAGGATTTAAACCACCCGAAATGGCTACGTATAATTTACCATTTGCAATGGCAATTCCTTCAGGATTTGGACCAACTTTTACAGTTTTTGTAACAGCAAGTGAAGTTGTATCCAAACAAGCCACTGTTCCATCAAATTGACTTATATATATATTACCATTATAAGCAGCCATGTTTCGTGGTGAACTTGCTTCTCCTGTTGAAGTCGTCATTGCAATTGATTTTATAAACACTGCCGACTTTGCATCCATGACTTGTATAGTGCTTGAGCCATTAACTACAATATAAAGTTTTGATCCATATAATAATGCGTCTTGACCTGTATCTCCAAGTTTTTTACCTGCTTTGAGGATAAAAATATCAGATGTAGCAGTTCCACTAGTCAGATCATAATAGGTTAGACTAGCATTATTTTTCATCCATGATCCTTCATTAAGTACATAAGTTCCAGTTGTAATTACAGGTGTAGCTGGTTGTTCTTTTTTAGGGTCACATGATGTGAATGAAAGTGCCATGCCTGTCATTAACAAGCCTGATAAAAGTAGATTTTTTGTTTTCATAAGTTTAAAAAATGATTTGAAATTTATTTTGTTATTATCTATAGATTCACTGTCAGTATTGCCTTTACATTTCGTCCAGGCATTGGATAGTATTGTACAATTTGGTATTGAGCATCAAAAACGTTGTTCACCTCACATTTGAGTGCCAACATCTTATAGGTGTATTTCACAAACACGCTTTGATCTACAAATGAGGGTATAAGGTTTCTGTAATCGGAGTTCTGACCGTTATAGCGATATCCAGAATAAATGGCTGAGTATCCGCATTGTAAATTTTTATAGTTATAGTCAACCGTTGCAGTACCAGAGTTAAAGGGTGTGTATGGAATTTGGTCACCATAAGTTGCATCGCCTTGTGTGGGAGGGGATGTTGGAATGGGCGGTGTGTGCCACTCCCTTGGTTGTATAGCTGCTCACATTGAGGTCAGATTGAAGCCCGCCCTACGGACGGTGCGATATGAAGACTCGTTCTTCAATTGTCCACTGTCTATG
>CAIUKZ010000182.1 GCA_903899865.1 uncultured Bacteroidales bacterium
CTGGAGGACAAAGGTGGCTGGACCAACAGAATGATAGTCAATTGTTTCAAAGAATATGCTGATGTGTGTTCTCGAGCATTTGGCGATAGGGTTAAAAATTGGATAGTCATCAATGAACCATTTACATACACCGCTTTGGGTTATCTATTTGGTTATTATGCCCCAGGCAAATTTGGGATTAACAATTATATCCCAGCAGTTCACCATTCCACCCTCTGTCAAGCCGAAGGTGCTAGAGTGATCAGACGCAATGTCCCAGATGCAAATATTGGTACATCAGTGGGTTGTTCGCATGTCAGTCCTGCTTCTGATGCACCGCGACACGTTGCCGCTGCTAAACGGATAGATGTGATGTTTAATCGCATTCACATAGAACCGCTACTGGGCATGGATTATCCCATCAGGGATTTACCAGCTTTGGAGCGAATAGAAAAATACATACAGCCTTATGACCCTGAGCTGATTAAGTTTGACTTTGATTTCATCGGTGTACAGAATTATTATTCGCTCGTGGCTTATGATGTCCCTTTGGTGCCATATATCGGAGCGCTTATAAAGCCATTTCATAAATTAAATCGGCCTTTGACAGCCAATGGTTGGGAGGTTTATCCAGAGGGGATTTACAAAATCCTGAAACAGTTTGGTGAATATCCAATCAAGAAATTAATGGTTACCGAAAATGGTGCTGCTTTTCATGATAAGGTTCAGAATGGCATGGTGCATGATAAAAAACGTGTAGAATTTCTTCAGAAGTACATCGGGCAAGTCTTGCGGGCTAAGAACGAGGGAGTAAACATTGGAGGATATTTTGTGTGGTCACTGATGGATAACTTCGAATGGAAAGCTGGGTTCAAATCGCGTTTTGGTATTGTACATACCGACTTCAAGACCCAAAAACGCATCATCAAAGACAGCGGACTATGGATTAGAGAGTTTTTAGAAGATTAAATTAAAGAAGTCAATTATTCACTACAAATCTTCTCTTAAAGTCCCCGCAGTTTATCCCGTCATAAACGGGAGGGGATTTAGGGGGCTTTATTTACAAACAAATGAATTTACGAATCCTATTATTCGCTTTAATAAGCGCACTCACTTTTAGCTCACTATCGGCTGCCGAATCAGGATGTACCGATCCATTGGCTACCAATTATAAACAGAGTGCCACCGAAAATGATGGCAGTTGTGTATATATCGACACCATTATTAGTCCTGTAAGTAGCCTGGAACTGCCTGCCGATGTGAATGAAACTTCAGGTCTGATGTTTTGGAATAATAAGTTGTGGACGCACAATGACAGTGGTAATAATACCAACCTATATGCCATCGATTCCATTTCTGGAAAAGTGCTTCAAAGCTTCAAGTTGCTCCGAACCAAAAATGTGGACTGGGAGGAAATAACTCAGGACAAAGATTATATCTATTTGGGTGATTTTGGGAATAACAATGGAAACCGACAGGACTTGAGGATTGTCAAAATTCCAAAAGTAAAGATGTTTACACTAGCACCCCGACTAGATACCATTCAGTTTTCGTACTCCAATCAGACTGACTTTGTCTCGCCTGGTGCGCACAAAACCAATTTTGACTGCGAAGCAATGATAGTAACTGCCGACAGTATTTACCTATTTACCAAGCAGTGGGTTGCCAATAAAACTTCCATCTACTCGTTATCAAAATCACCTGGCACACAAGTAGCCAAACTGATTACCACGTTCAATGTACATGGATTAATCACCGGAGCCAGTTTCGTGGAGGACAAGCGCATCATCGCATTGACTGGATACACCACGCTACTTCAACCATTCATTTACTTACTCTATGATTTCAAAGGAACAGACTTTTTTGGAGGCAATAAACGAAGAATGCCTTTGTCGCTGATGTTTCATCAGGTGGAGGCTATAGCCACCACCGACGGAAAGAAGTATTATATTTCTAATGAAAGTTTCGCTAAGCAGC
>CAIUKZ010000183.1 GCA_903899865.1 uncultured Bacteroidales bacterium
AACAAATCAAAAAATCCCTGTAACTCTTGCTCCAAATTAAGGTGCTGAGTAGTTACTTTTATTCACTTGTTTTTAAAATCTTTCTGGCAAACGAAACATTGCACACCGTCACTTAAATTACAAAACTACTTTGACAATCAAATTGTTTTCAAAAGTTCCAATATTTACCGTTATCAACTAAATAAGTAGGCGCACAAATAATAGACGTATCCGCTCAGAATATAGGGGTGGTTTGTCAACGGTCTACGGTCATAGGTCTATGGTCTATGGTCTATGGTCTATGGTCAAAATGCCCCGCTATTTTGAGGGGATACCTAAATTTGTCTATTGATGGTGTAAAGTTATCTTAAAAATGCACATTATCAAACTGTTTGGCTGAATTATTTCAGAATATCTTTTATTGGGACTTCATTTGTATCCACTCATCATTTCAATTGATTTCTACCTAAACTCATAAACTAGGTCATTTCTCAATTCTTTCTTACCTTTGCAAAACTCAGCTTACTCGTTAACTTGTCTACCCGTTTACTCCTAAATATGAAATACGTCGACGTCATTCTTCCCCTCCCTTTGGCCAATACTTTTACCTATTCAGTTCCAGATGAATGGGCGGATGCCGTGCATGTTGGAAAACGGGTGGTGGTTCCATTTGGTAAAAAGAAGATGTACACCGCTGTTATTTATTTGGTACATTCGATTACTCCGACGGTGTATGAGGCCAAGGAGATCCTCTGTTTGTTGGACAACGAGCCGATACTTCGACGACCGCAGATCAAACTTTGGGAGTGGATCTCGTCCTACTATCAGGCCTTTCTGGGAGATGTGTATCAGGCTGCGGTGCCGGCAGGATTAAAGTTGGAAAGTGAGACACAGGTGCGTATCAATCCCGATTATGAGGCTGAAACACAGCTCAACGAACGCGAAATAAAAGTGTTGGATGCCCTTTCGGAGGGTAAAACCATCAGTGTTTCGGAGTTGAATAAATTGACCGAAATAATCAATACCTTGCCTACCATAAAGACCTTATTGGAAAAAGGGGCGGTGGAAGTCAGCGAAGAGTTGGTGGAGAAGTTTCGTGCCAAGAGTGCTACTTTCGTACGACTGACTGTCGAGGCGGCTAAGGAGGAAAATCTACGCCTATTGTTCGATGAATTGGGTCGGGCCAAAAAGCAGTTGGATCTGTTGATGATGTACATTGATCTATCTAAATGTTTGGTACCCAACAAACAACGAGAGGTGACCCGTAAAGAGCTGCTGGAAAGCTCAGGGGCCTCCATGGCGGTTCTGCACGCATTGGTCGAAAAAGGGGCGCTGGAACTCTATCTCAAGGAGGTGGGACGATTAGACGTAACGGAGGTAAAAACTTCGGAATTGTACCCATTGAATGTGTACCAAGAGACTGCCTATAAGGAAATTGAAAAGCAGTTTATCGAAAAGCCGGTGGTGTTATTGCATGGTGTTACCTCCAGTGGCAAAACAGAAATTTACATTCACCTGATCAACAAAGTATTGGCGGAAGGTAAGCAGGTGCTCTATTTGGTGCCTGAAATCGCTTTGACCACGCAACTGACTTCCCGATTGAAACGTGTTTTTGGTCGGCGATTGGGCGTTTATCATTCCAAGTTTTCGGATGCCGAGCGGGTGGAGATATGGAACAATGTGTTGAACGACAAGACGTATGATGTGATTATTGGGGTTCGCTCCTCTATTTTTTTGCCGTTCAGACAATTGGGACTCATCATTGTGGACGAGGAGCATGAGTC
>CAIUKZ010000184.1 GCA_903899865.1 uncultured Bacteroidales bacterium
AATTTAGAAAACCAATCATTAAAATGGTGTGGAAATGGATAATATAAATTCTCTTTTATAGAATCGAAAAATCCTTTTGAGATATATAACTCAATTGCAGGTTTGTTTTTTAAATCAAATTTTATCCGATACACAAAATTACTTCTACCCTGAATCATACCTTGGTTAATCAATTTCTTGAAAGGTTCATCTTCACAAATTATGCCTAAGTCGAACAAAAATTTGTTCCAAAATCGGCTATAAATCAAGTGTCCGGTGGCGTGCTCTGTACCTCCGATATACAAGTCCACATTGCGCCAATATTTGTTGGCAACTTTACTTACCAGCGCCTCATTGTTTCGGGAATCCATATAGCGCAGATAGTATGCCGACGAACCTGCAAATCCAGGCATGGTACATAGCTCTAATGGAAAACCGTCTTCCGACTGCCAGTTGGTGGCACGTCCGAGTGGCGGTTCGCCTTGTTCGGTAGGAAGAAATTTGTCTATTTCGGGTAGCTCCAACGGTAGCTTGCTTTCGTCCAGCATGTAAGGCATGTCGTCTTTGTAATATACAGGAAATGGTTCGCCCCAGTAACGTTGACGACTGAAAATCGCATCCCGCAGACGGAAGTTGACTTTTACATCACCCAATCCTTGGTCTTTGATGTGTTTCTTGGCAGTCGCAATGGCTTCTTTTACGCTCATTCCATTCAGAAAACCAGAATTAATCATCGTTCCTTCTTTGGCGTCAAAACTTTCGGTGCTTACGTCGCAACCTTCTATAAGCGGTATGATAGGCAAGTTGAAATGCTTGGCAAATGCATAATCGCGACCATCATGTGCGGGTACTGCCATGATAGCTCCTGTGCCATAACCAGCCAACACATAATCGCTAATCCAAATCGGAATTTCATTGCCAGTCAATGGATTTATAGCATACGAACCAGAGAAAACACCTGTCACACGACGGTCGGCCAGACGCTCGCGTTCGGTGCGTTTTTTTGTGGCAGCAAGGTATGCCTCCACCGCTTCAGCTTGCTCGGCGGTAGTCAGTTGTGCCACCAATTCACTCTCAGGAGCAAGTACCATAAATGTCACTCCGAAAATGGTGTCAGGACGCGTGGTGAAAACCGTTAATCCTTCCGAATTTTTGCTGGGGAGGCTAAACCTCACCTCTGCACCTTCACTTCGTCCTATCCAGTTTTTTTGAGTTTCTTTTAGTGAATCCGTCCAATCCACAGTGTTCAATCCATCCAACAATCGCTGTGCATAAGCCGACACGCGCAAGCTCCATTGACGCATCACACGTTGCTCCACTGGATGACCGCCACGTACCGATAAACCTTCGCTCACCTCATCGTTGGCTAGCACAGTGCCTAGTGCTGGACACCAGTTTACTTTCAAGTCCGCCAAATAAGCGATGCGATAATTGAGTAATATTTCTTGTTGTTCCTTTTCAGATTTTTGCTTCCATTCGTTGCTGGTAAAGTTGAGTGGCTCTGTGCAAGCTGCTTGTATTCCTTCCGTTCCCGAAGTTTCAAATGCTTTTGTTAAGTTAGCAATTGGTTGCGCTTTTTGGAGCTGTGTGTCAAAGTAGTGGTTAAACATTTGAATAAATGCCCACTGAGTCCATTGATAGTAATCGGGCTCACAGGTTCTAATCTCGCGTTCCCAGTCGTAACAAAATCCAATTTTGTCCAGTTGCTCGCGATAGCGAGCTATGTTTTTCTGGGTGGTGATGGCAGGATGTTGCCCAGTTTGGATGGCATATTGCTCAGCAGGAAGTCCGTACGCGTCATAACCCATGGGGTGAAGTACATTAAATCCTTTCAGACGTTTGAAACGACTGTAAATATCAGAGGCAATATAGCCAAGTGGATGCCCTACGTGAAGACCTGCTCCAGATGGGTAGGGGAACATGTCCAACACATAAAATTTTGGTTTAGAAGGGTCTATCTCTGTTTTGTAAGTTTTGTTTTGCTTCCAATTGGCCTGCCATTTTTGTTCTATTGCTCTGAAATTGTATTCCATAATGTTTTGAAAACTAGTAAGTTTTTTGTTTTAATAAGGTGGTTGACAACCTATTTTTTTTGGTAGGCAAAGTTAGTAAAAATGCATGAATAATCGAAGATTGAGGATTAAAAGCTAACTATGCCTAAGATTAGACCTTTCAAGTATGATAGAGACCAGAAAAAATGTGTATTTTTGTAAATTAATATTGTTGCTAGAATTTATCCTCATGCCCTATATTCAATCTTCCATATCTTTTAAAGTTCCTGAACCTACGTTGCGCAGACTTCCATGGTATTTGGCTTATGCACAGTTGGTTATGAAGTCAGGCGAGCTGTATTTGTCTTCCACCCAGATAGCCAAAAATATTGCAGTGGATGCCTCCATGGTTGCCAAGGATCTTTCTTATGTGAAAATCACTGGAAGAACTCGGGTGGGGTATGATGTGAAAGAATTAGTCATCGTGTTGGAGCGTTTTCTAGGTTTTACTAAGACGCACAAAGCATTTTTGTTCGGTGTTGGTAGTCTTGGGGGAGCGTTGATGCATGACAATGGGTTGGAGCAGTTTGGGTTGGAAATTGTAGCTGGATTTGATGTGAAATATGAACTTACTGGAACGAGTATCAATCACATCCCAATTCATCATGTGGAGCGGTTTAAGGAATTGCAATCACAAACGGGTATTAATATCGGAATTCTCACAGTGCCAGTCGAAAAAGCACAGCAAGTGTCTGAGATGATGATAGAGGGAGGAATTCAAGCTATCTGGAATTTCACACCTTTTAGAATTCGTGTGCCAGAAAACATCATTGTGCAAAATACATCAATATATGCCCATTTGGCGGTGATGTTTAACCGATTGAACGAAATCAAAGAGGATGAACGCATCAAAATGCTTTCAATGAAGTCATAATCAATTCGTCGGATAGGTCGTTGATGCTTGTTGCTGCAAAATTTGGGTGTAACAATACTAACTTCACATCCCCTCTGCAGTTTATCCCGTCATGAACGGGAGAGGGGCTTGGGGAGGCTTTTATATTAAAAAGATTGTCTAGTCCTGAAATAGGTTTACAAAAAAAGTAAACACAATTCAGGATTATGAAAACAGAAGTAAACAAATTCACGGACGATTTTAAATTAATGGTCGTCCAAGACTACCTCAGAGGTGGAATCAGTAAGGAAGAGTTAAAAAGGAAGTATAATTACACAGGTAATAATAATATTTACAGATGGATGCGTAAATTTGGGCTTTCAAATCCAAGTGAAGACCAAAAAGAACTGCACCGAGCTATGGCAAAAGAAAAATACAAGTCATCTTTAGAACAAGAACTTGAGTTAAAAGTCAAGAAGTTAGAAGCAGATCTAAAACTAGAACAACTTCGTACCAAGGCATTAAGCACCATGATTGACATTGCCGAACGTGAGCTAAAGGTTGATATAAGAAAAAAATCTGGAGCCAAACGGTAACAGAGCTGCGTGCAAATGATTGTCAATTAGATATTGATAGTTTGTGCGACCTGTTTGGTAGAAGTAGGCAAGCCTATTATCAGCGAAGTAAATACAATTACAAAGAAGAAATAAAAGAAGAGCTTTTGCTTCAATTAGTTGAAAAACAGCGAAAACTGATGCCTAAAATTGGTGGTAGAAAGTTACTGGGGTTAATCCAACCTGGTTTACCAACAGAACTAAGCATTGGCAGAGATGGTTTCTTTGATTTTATGAGAAGACATGGATTATTGGTTGGAAAGCGACGAAGGCGAGTAAAAACCACTTATAGCAATCATTGGTTGCACAAGTATCCTAACTTGATTAAAGAGTTTACTCCAACACAAGCTAATCAATTATGGGTTAGTGACATTACCTATATTGAAACATCGGCAGGATTCGTTTATTTGAGTTTAATAACCGATGCTTATTCCAGAAAAATAGTAGGTTGGTCAATTGGGAAAACCTTAGAAGCTAAATACACGATTGATGCCTTAAGAATGGCTCTAAAGCAACTTCCAAAAGGTACTGAAGGATTAATACACCATTCTGACAGAGGCGTTCAATACTGTTGTGGTGATTATGTTAAGACACTGAATAAGAATAAGGTTCAAATCAGTATGACTGAAAATGGAGATCCACGTGAAAATGCAATAGCAGAGCGTATGAATGGCATTTTAAAAGTCGAGTGGCTAAACCAAATAAAACTGAAATCGATTGAAGATGCTATAAAAGAATTGAAGCAAATCGTTCTTATTTATAATAGTCATCGACCTCATTCCAGTTTGGATATGAAAACGCCAGAATATGCTCATAGCCAATCAGGTGAATTCAAAAAACATTGGAAAACGTATTATAAGTCTGCACAAACCGCAGTCTGGTATTAGGTTTTTTAAGGCATAAGTAGCTCTTAGTTGTCATAAAAAAGGATAGCTGAAAACTCAACTATCCCGCTTTTCTGACGTACTTGTCGCTAATCATATTTATTCCTTGTTAGGTTGCTCCTCAGCAGAGCCCAACTCCGCTTGAATATGATAACGCGAAGATAAAATTAAATGTAAAGCAATTACAGGATTATAAACAAAAACTGTAAACAAATTTCAGGACGATACAGATGAAAATTTTCGCCATAGGTCATAATTACACTGAACATAATAGGGAATTAGGCACAGTAAGTCCTACTGAACCTGTTATTTTTATGAAACCAGACACTGCTGCGCTGCGTAATAATAAACCATTTTATATTCCATCTTTTTCGAATGAACTTCATTACGAAGTGGAGGTAATTGTGAAATTTAATCGTATTGGTAAAAACATTGGTCAAAAGTTTGCCCACCGATACATTTCGGAGGTGGGACTAGGGGTTGATTTCACGGCGAGAGACCTGCAACGAAAGCTGAAACTAGAGGGGAAACCGTGGGAAATATGCAAGGCATTTGACAATTCGGCTGTGATTGGTGACTTTATCTCTGTGGATGAAGTTGCAGATCTTCAAAATATCGATTTTCATCTAGATATTAACGGCGTTACTGTTCAACGTGGAAATACCAAAGACATGATTTTTTCTATCGATAAACTAATAAGTCATGTAAGTTGTTTCTTTACAGTCAAGATAGGTGATATTTTGTTTACTGGAACTCCCTCTGGTGTTGGAACTGTAGCAATAGGCGATAGACTAGAAGGGTATATTTTTGATAAAAAAATGTTTGATTTCAAAATTAAATAAAAACAAATTTTGTATTTAAATAATAAAGTGTTTCATTTGGGCGTTAGTCAGTCAAGTAGGCTACTATACTGTTTTTGTTTGTGCTAGATTCTGTAATATTGCTGTGAAGGATGTTTCGTTTTCTAGTCTCATTTTTTTACTAAAAATTAAACTCGTAAACCCATGAAGAAATTATTGTTTGTTTATATTATTTTATCTTTTCTTGTTTTGGGCATAAAAGCTCAGAATGTAGAAACGAGCTCCTATACCCTACAATGGAAAGGGATACAAATATGGACTGCTGGCAAAGCATCTAAATCTGTTATTAGTTTCGATGGTGCAGTATACCCAACATCCAAAGGGATTCCATATTTTAATTGTCGTAAAACATTGAAACAAGGTATGTCTTTGAAAGCAGAGATTAAAAAAGCTGTTTATATTGATGTTACTGATGAGGAAAAACTAATTTTACAAGATTTATCTTTTCCAAAAGATGTAACTGCTAAAGTGTTTGATTTTTTTGAGGATCAGAGCTTGAATGTTGATATTCAGTGTTTGCCATTTGTGTATCGCGATGGAAAATTGATGAAACTCCAATCGTTTGATTTAGTAATGGAGGTAACTACCACTGTTAGCACAACCGCCTCATCATCAGCTAATTCGAAATTAAAAAAAGTAAGTTCTCCCTCAGCAAGTTCGGTGCTCGCATCTGGCAAGTTTGTAAAGATAAAAGTGGCTAAAACGGGAGTGTATAAATTGACCTATGAAGCACTTGTAAAGATGGGAGTCAATCCGGCTTCTGTAAGGGTTTTTGGCTATGGAGGCAATCCATTGGATCAAAACATTGTAAATAATAATTTCGATGATGTGCCCGAAATAAGTGTCTATGAAAGCAAAGGTGTGGATGGCGTGTTCAATGCAGGAGATTATGTGTTGTTTTATGCCAAAGGTCCTGTTAAAAGACATTTTAATGCTAATGAGGGTATTTACAAGCACGTAAACAATACCTATTCACAGTATGGATATTACTTTGTAACTTCTGATGCAGGCGTGGGTAAAAGAATCAGTCCAAAGTCAGTAGTTGTTGATCCAAAACAAGCGCTAGATACCATAAAAAGATTTCTCGACTATCAGATTTATGAGAAGGATATTAAGAGTCTTATACCCGATGGCTCAGGCAAAGAGTTTTATGGTGAGGGCTTAAAAGCTAATTCGGTTTTTAATATTCCTTTCTCATTCCCCAATGTGATTGATACAATGGAAGCTACTGTCAATTTGGATGTTGCAATCAATTCGCAGGAAAAATCATCCGTTAAGTTTTCTGTCAATGGTCTCCAAAACTATACCATTTCTGTCAATGCCAATGCTATATCTAATTATAATTATGCAGTAGCCAATAGAGGGTTAGCATATTATACTTTTTACCCCAAAGTGGAAAGCTTTGATTTTGGAATCAACTATTCAACATCAGTGTCTGGTTCTCAAGGATATTTAAATTTTGTTGAAATAAATGCCTATCGACAGTTGAAAATGACTGGTACTGTCATGCCATTCCAATGTGTTGAATATTTAAACAATGGTGGCTTTGGCAATTATTTCCTTTCTAATGCTAACTCCAATCATCAGATATGGGATGTCACTGATGGTATAAATGTTAAGTCGCTTAGCACCGTTTTAAAGGGGTCAGAACTAAGCTTTGTTGACGGAGATAGTGATTTTACAGAGTATTTAGCCATTGATCCTACTGCAGCAAGCTCATTTGCAGAACCAGAGCAGGTGGAGGTTACTCCCAATCAAAACCTACATGCTCTCTCACCTGCTAAAATGGTCATTATCACCCATCCGCTATTTTTAGCTCAGGCTGAGCAACTAGCCAAAGCGCATAGGGAAATTGACAATATGAGTGTGGCCGTAGTTACAGCCGAACAAGTGTACAATGAGTTTTCGTCAGGTACCCCAGATGCGACAGCATATCGCATGTTTTTACGCATGCTTTATGATAAGGCGTCTACCCAAACAGTCAATCAACCAAAATATCTTCTGCTATTTGGAAAGGGTACGTATGATAATAGAAAACTAATTTCTAGCTCTGGTAGTAATTATCTGTTGACATACCAAGGTGATGCATCCCTAAGTTTGGCAGATTCCTATGTTTCGGACGATTATTTCGGAATGCTAAGTGACAACGAAGGTTTTAATGACATCATCTATGGAACTATGGAGCTAGGTGTTGGGCGTTTTCCTGTTACCTCAGTACAGCAAGCTACTGATGTGGTCAACAAAACCATAGCCTACATGAAGAACGAAGAATTGGGTAACTGGAAAAATCAATTGTGCTTTGTGGCAGATGATGAAGAGGGTGGCGAGTTTAAAACTCATGCTGATGAAATTGCCGAAGAATTTAGAATTAAGTATCCTTTTACTCAGGTAAATAAGATATACCTTGACGCCTTTAAACTTCAAAAGACTGCCAGTGGAGGTACTTATCCGATGGCAAATACGAAATTGAATAACCTCCTAAATTCGGGGATGCTTATGCTGAATTATACTGGTCATGCTGGCCCTAATGGTTGGGCTGAGGAGAAAATAATGAGCAACGAAACAATTGATAAATTGACTAATAAGCGCCTACCCATCTGGATGGTTGCCGGATGTGATTTTTCATTGTTTGATCATGATATTGTGTCGGGTGGTGAATGCCTGTTGTTGAATCCTTTGGGTGGAGGGATTGGCAGTTTAGCCTGTGCCCGATTGGCCTGGGAGAATCCAAACTCAGCGATGAATAAGTCCTTTTGTGATAAATTATTAAGAAATGTTGCAGGAGAGAACCCCAGAGTTGGTGATATGGTTCGGTCAATGAAAAACAATACTTTAAACTCCTTTGGTTTTAATAAACTTTCATTTGTGTATTTTGGTGATCCTGCCATTGCTTTGCATTTGCCAAATAAATATCAGGTGGTAACATCCAAAATTAATACAGACTCATCCCTAGTAAGCGATACCCTGAGAGCTTTGTCTGTGGTGACTTTAGAAGGTTTTGTGGCTGATACCTTGGGAAATATTCAAGCTGGTTTTAATGGTTTTATTAATGCAACGGTTTATGATAAAGAGCAGACTATGAATATGCTAAATAATCATAACGAGGACTATTCTAATAAAAAAGATGTGCTTAAATATATCGATAGACCGAGTGTTATTTTCGCTGGTCAAACACAAGTAGTAAATGGAAAGTTTAAATTGATATTCATGGTGCCTAAGGATATCAAATACAACTATGGAAGTGGTAAAATAAATTATTATGCCTACGATACAACCACCAAAAATGAAGCACAGGGTCATTATCAAAAGATAATAATTGGTGGCACCGATCCCAATTTTAATAATTATACTCTTGATGGTCCCAATGTGAATTTGTATCTCAACACACCGAGCTTCACAAATGGTGGAAAAGTAAATGAGACCCCCGTTTTCTATGCATCTGTTTCAGATCCTAATGGAATCAATACTGTAGGAACTGGTATTGGGCATGATATGACTCTTTGCATTGATCAAAATACAGAATTTACGTATGTGTTAAATGACTATTTTCGTTCTGACTTGAATAGTTATACCTCTGGAAAGGTGCAATTTGAAATACCAGAAATTGAAGAAGGAAAGCATACCTTGACTTTCAAAGTTTGGAATTTGATAAATAATTCAACGTCAAAAACAATCGATTTTGAAGTAATAAAGGGGCTTGCACCCATGATTTTCTCCGTGACAAATCAACCCAATCCTGTGGTGACCGAAACAAAGTTTATTATTAAACACGATAGACCAGAATCCATTATTAACACCACCATCGACTTGTTTGATCTTTCTGGTAGAAAGATTTGGAGTTATTCGGGCCCCACAACCGATGAAATAAACTGGAATTTGTCTATGAGTGAGGGCGCCAATATTCAGCCAGGTGTTTACATTTACAAAGTGAGCATTTCTACATCAAATAGTGATGTTTATAGCAAAACAAATAAAATGATTATTGTAAGACAATAAAATGCGTTTATCACGTTTTATAGTAAACTAAGCAATGCTATAAAAACACTAAAACAGAACGAGCACGAAAAAAAATGTATGACAAAGCCACAAATTGAAAATTGAACATGTCTATGTTTTTTAACGAGCTCTATCTGACCACAAAAATTCAATTTTAAACAGATGAAGCACCCATATCCGAAATAACAAAATGCACACAGATGGGTCTGATTCTTCAAAACCAACTTCACATCCCCTCCTTTGGAGGGGCTTGGGGAGGCTTAATTAATAAACAGATGAAGCACCCATGACCAAATTAAAAAAATGGACAGACAGGGGAATTAAAAATCGGCGTAGCCAATGATTATTCAAAACAAGTCTGCTCTTAAAGTCCCTCAAGGGAGGGGGATGTAGGGGGCTAAATTTTTAAACACATGAAACGAGCACGACAAATAAGCTTTGACACACAAGGAGATGTTTATGTGCGAGTTCCTTCTGACAACTAAAAAAAATATAAACAGATGAAAAAAGTATTTGTAACACTCCTAGTTCTTGCTTGTATGGGAGTTGAAATGTTTGGACAAGCTGAAGCGCCTATCAATAACCCAATTTTAACTGGTGTGCCAGCACTCACTATCGCACCCGATGCAAGGGCTACTGGTATGGGAGATGTGGGTGTAGCTACTGCACCTGATGTAAATTCACAGTATTGGAATCCTGCAAAATATGCTTTTATGGAAAGCCCTTTTGGATTTGGATTGTCATACACACCTTGGCTTAGAAAATTGCAACTTAATGATATTTATTTGGCATATGTGGCAGGATACTATAAATTAGGTGAACGACAAGCTATCAGTGCGTCTGTAAGATCTTTTTCTATGGGAGGTATTACAACTGTTGATGTATGGGGTCAACCAGGTATAACTGTTCAGCCAAATGAATTTGCAGTTGATTTGGCCTATTCTATGCAGTTGTCAGCCAAGTTGTCGGCCGCAGTTAGTCTTAGGTATTTAGTGACTGACCTTGGCAATGGGGCTGCAGTAGGTTCTAGTAGTGCCTATTATGCAGGTAGTACGGGTGCCGCAGATGTGTCGGTTTATTACAAAACACCCATAACAATGGAAACGGGTGAAAGTAAGTTAGCACTTGGTCTCTGTGTGTCCAATCTAGGGGGAAAGGTATCTTATGATAAAGGTCAAAATACCAACTTTATACCTTCTAATATGCGTTTTGGTGGTTCGTTTGAAATGCCTATGGATGCGTACAATAAAATTACTGTTAGTGCCGATTTTAATAAATTGTTAGTGCCCACACCTACATTCGTTTACGGAGATTCTGCCTCGTTAAATAACGTAAGTGCCATTGATGGAATATTTAAATCATTTGAAGTAGGACCTGGCGGGATGTCAGAAAAGCTCAGAGAAATAGCATGGGGCTCTGGTTTAGAGTATTCTTACAACAATCAGTTTTTTGTACGTGGAGGTTATCGTCATGAATCGCAGTATAAAGGAAACCGAAAGTACTACACAGCAGGTGCAGGATTTAAATTAAATGTTTTCCAGTTGGACGTTTCTTACATCATAGCAGTGGCACCGACCAATCCTTTGGATCAAACTCTACGATTTAGTCTCTCGTTTGATATGTTTGGGATTAAGAATTTAGCAGATTAAATTCTGTTTAGATTGTTCATTTGGAAATCGGTTGTGCGAATCTTAGGATTGTCAGCAACCGATTTCTGATTTATACCATGTATGGTAATCTTTACAAATAATAATTATTCTCTATATTATGAATATTCGAGTTGGTTTTGGTTATGATGTTCACCGATTTGCATCAGAAAGAGAAATGTGGTTAGGTGGAATAAAAATTGAATATAAGTGGGGCTTGCTTGGTCATTCCGATGCGGATGTACTCATACATGCGTTGTGTGATGCGCTATTAGGTGCTGCCAATCTGAGAGATATCGGCTACCACTTTCCCGATACGGCAGGGGAGTTTAAAAACATTGACAGCAAAATTCTGCTTATGGAAACCATGCTGCTGTTGAGAAATAAAGGTTTT
The DNA here is from genome assembly GCA_903899865.1 of uncultured Bacteroidales bacterium. Classification (GTDB taxonomy): domain Bacteria; phylum Bacteroidota; class Bacteroidia; order Bacteroidales; family Paludibacteraceae; genus Paludibacter. The sequence continues at coordinate 11,257 of CAIUKZ010000184.1, forward strand.
GAGTTTGGCAATGCTGACTGCACTGTCTGTGCCGAGCAACCCAAAATCAACCCTTATATTCCAGCAATGCAACAATGTTTGTCCGAAGTGATGGGAGTGGAGATAGATACCATTTCCATCAAAGCAACGACATCTGAAAAAATGGGTTTTGTGGGGCGAGAGGAGGGTGTTGCTGCTTATGTTACGGTATTGATTTGCAAATCAGTTGTTTGATGTCATTCTGATGTCTTGTCTATACAGAGATTAATAATCTCTATACGATTTTGTTGTGTGTTTTTTGATATACTGTTTATATTTGCATCAGAATTAATTAACCAATAAACCCAATAAGAATTATGTCAGTATTAGTAGGTAAAAAAGCTCCAGCTTTCAATAGCAAAGCAGTCATCAATGGTGGTGAAATAGTAGAGAACTTCTCTCTAGATCAGTATGAAGGTCAAAAGTATGTGGTGTTTTTCTTCTATCCAGCCGATTTTACATTTGTATGCCCAACGGAATTATTGGCATTCCAAGAAAAAGCGGAAGAATTTGCTGCTCGTAACACTGTTGTTATCGGTGCTTCAACAGATTCAGAATTTTCGCACTGGAAATGGTTGCAAACTCCAACCAATGAAGGTGGCATCAAAGGTGTGAAATATACATTAGTAGTAGATCAAAACCTTAATATCAGCGCAAAATATGATGTGTTGATTGGCGCAGAAGAGTATGATGAGAATGGTGATGTGGCATTTGTGGGAGAACCTAAAGCATATCGTGGTTTGTTCTTGATTGACAAACAAGGTGTGGTGCGTCATCAGTTGGTAAACGATTTGCCACTTGGACGCAATGTAGATGAGGTATTACGTCTTATCGATGCACTACAATTCGTAGAACAACATGGTGAGGTTTGCCCTGCCAACTGGAAAAAAGGTGATAAATCACTTAAACCTACTCAAGAAGGTATAGCAAGTTACTTGTCTGAAAAATAGTTTTCTTCATAGTTTATTTTTTTTGATTGGAAACGCCACTTCTCATTTTTGAGGGTGGTGTTTTTTATTGAATTATTTCCTCTCTATCATGTGTTAAATGATATTTAAGTATATTTGTACATTAATTTAAATTTTTCATAATGATCAGGTCTGTTTATATCCTACTTTTAGTTTTTCTTACCGTTCTTTCTTTTCAGTCTTATTCACAGCAATTGGAGTGGAAAACCGGTGTCAATTACTTTTTTGACAATACCGAGTTTGCAAAATCCACCATCACCAAGGATCAAACCATGACTGGTACCCACATTGCTCCAGAGCTGGGTGTGTCATGGGATTCAACGCACTTTGTTTATGGTGGGTTGGACATGCTCAAACTGTCAGGGTCAAGGAATGTAATCGATAGCATTCATCCCATTGCTTATTATCAATATAAGTCCAAATCCATGTCTTTCTATGCGGGAGCTTTTCCGCGTGGGAAATTATTATCCAACTATTCGAGCCTGTTTTTCCAAGACTCTATTTATAATTTTCGACCTACCCTCACCGGTATTTTTTGGAAAGTGGGTCAAGCAAAGTCATTTTTTACCTTTTGGATGGACTGGTCTGGTCACCAGACATTTACCGATCACGAAACTTTCTTTGTGGGTGGTTCTGGGCATCATCGAATGGGTCGGTTTTTTGTTGATTTTCAGTCCTATATGTTTCATTATGCCAGCACCATGGCTGTGAAGTATCATGTTACTGACAATCTGTTGGGACACTTGTCTTTTGGTGCCGACTACTCTAATAGCACTGGTTTGGATACCTTGATGCTAGCAGTGGGTGTGCTCGGAGGGGTGGAACGCGATAGAACAGTTTTCGATAAGCCTGCACCACAACCCGTGGGAGCAGTGGTGCGATTTAATGCCGAATACAAAGGTATAGGAACTGATAACATGCTGTATGTAGGTGATCCTAGAAATGTGTATTATAATAAGTACAATACGAATATGTATTGGAACAATCCATTTCTTCAATCGAATTATTATTTGCTAAACCAGGTTTATATCAATTTATTGAAACGTCAGGATGTGAGAATCCGTTTGGTCTCAAGGCAACATTTTTCAGAGGGAAAACTGATGTTTGAGCAGTATTTTACTGCATTGGTCAGCCTCGATAGTTCGGAGAAAAATACGGATAAATCACTTCCGTTTCTGAAAAGATTACTGGGGAAGTAAACGAGTTGACGAGTAAACAAGGTAAATGCCGAATTTGCAAATTCCCCTTCAGGGGTCAGGATTCCTTTCTTAATCACATTTAACAACATAAAATATATTTCACTTATGCTTGTAAAATCTTTTGGTGCTGCGGTTCAGGGTATTAATGCTACCATCGTTACGATAGAGGTCAATGTAAGTCAGGGTATTAAGTTTTTCTTAGTGGGTCTGCCCGACAATGCGGTGAAGGAGAGCCATGAGCGAATAGCCTCGGCACTGGAATATACTGGTTTCAAACTACCACGCAAGCAAGTGGTAATCAACATGGCTCCAGCCGATATCCGCAAAGAAGGATCGGCATATGACTTGCCATTGGCTATAGGGATGATGGCTGCGGCAGAGAGCATAAAAAGTGAAGAGTTAGAAAAGTATGTTATTATGGGCGAACTGTCGCTAGATGGTGGTCTACAACCCATCAAAGGCGTGCTTCCCATTGCTATCAAAGCACGTGAAGAGGGTTTTAAGGGGTTTATTCTCCCCAAACAAAATGCCCGTGAAGCCGCAGTGGTCAACAATCTGGATGTGTACGGCGTGGAATCGATAAAGGAGGTGTTAGATTTTTTTGATGGTAAAATCACTTTAGAACCCACTGTGGTGAATACTCGTGATGAGTTTTATGCCAATATGAGCCAAATAGAAATTGACTTTGCTGATGTCAAAGGACAAGAGAGTGTCAAGCGTGCCATGGAAGTAGCGGCTGCTGGTGGACACAATATCATTATGATAGGACCTCCAGGTGCTGGAAAGTCCATGTTGGCCAAGCGAATTCCTACCGTACTTCCACCACTATCACTTCACGAAGCACTGGAAACCACCAAAATACACTCCGTGGCAGGTAATATTGATAGTAATACCTCGCTTATCTCACAGCGACCTTTTCGTAGTCCTCATCACACCATATCCGATGTGGCACTGGTGGGGGGTGGCACTTTTCCTCAGCCAGGTGAAATATCACTGGCACACAATGGTGTTTTGTTTTTGGATGAATTGCCAGAGTTTAAGCGCACCGTGCTGGAGGTGATGCGGCAGCCATTGGAGGATAGGAAAATATGCATTTCACGTGCCAAATTTGCCATCGAATATCCCGCTAGTTTTATGCTCGTAGCCTCTATGAACCCTTGTCCGTGTGGTTACTACAATCATCCTGAGCGCGACTGCATGTGTGCCCCTGGTGTGGTGCAGAAATACTTGAGCCGGATATCAGGGCCGCTGTTGGACAGAATTGACATTCACATCGAGATCGTGCCTGTACCTTTTGAGAAGCTGTCTGAAATGAAGGAGTCCGAAGCTAGCGAGAAGGTGCGTGAAAGGGTTATGAAAGCTAGGCAAATTCAAGAGGAGCGGTTTAAGGATATTGCTGGTGTGTATTGCAATGCACAGATGTCGTCCAAGCAAATGCGCACTTATGCTCAGCCAGATAAGGCAGGCACTGAATTGCTCAAAAATGCCATGCTTCGCTTAAATCTGTCAGCTCGAGCCTACGACCGCATCATCAAAGTAGCACGTACCATTGCCGACCTCGATGATTCAGAACCCATACTTTCCAACCACATCGCAGAAGCAATCAACTACAGAAATCTTGACAGAGAAGGATGGGCGGGGTGACAATATTAATTAATAATTGATAATTAATAATTAATAATTCAGACGGAGGTGTTGGGGACGAAGGTCATACTTGTTCTTTCAAAGAATGAACAAGTTCTATGCAAGCATGTAAAGGTGCTATCAAAGTATAAACACAGGGTCTATTTTTTTTTGCTTATAGTAGTCTTATAAAACGCATTTTCTCCTTAGACGAAAAAAAAGCACCAAACAAATTTATGTTTAGTGCTTTTAGCTCTCCCTCTTGGACTTGAACCAAGGACCCTCTGATTAACAGTCAGATGCTCTAACCGACTGAGCTAAGGAAGAATTTAAAAAAATGTTACATTTTCTTGTCAAATGCGTTGCAAAAGTAATAGGTTTTATTGAAATATGCAATATCTTTGTGGAAAAATTTGAGTAAAAATATATGAAAAAAGTTTTAGGATTAGGTAATGCGCTGACTGATATTTTATTACAAATTGAAGATGACAGCATTTTAAGTCAAATTGGTTTCCCTAAAGGGAGTATGCAGTTGATTGATGAACAGAAAGTACTCGAAATTAGTGGTGTTTTCTCAGGTTATTCCAAAAAAATGGCTGCAGGCGGCTCATCTGCTAATACCATTTGTGGTATTACTAAGCTTGGAGGTGAAGCCGGATTTGTAGGAAAGATCGGAAAAGATCAGGTTGGGGAGTTTTTTAGTCGCGATTTGGTCAAAAATGGCGTCCTGCCTCAAATGTTGAGAAGTGCCAACCCTTCTGGGTCATGTACTGTGTTGGTGTCACCTGATGGTGAGCGCACGATGTGCACATTTCTGGGTGCAGCGAGTGAGTTATTGGCCAGCGAATTGAATGTCGAAATGTTTAAGGGTTACGATATTTTTCATATCGAGGGCTATTTGGTGTTCAATCAGGAGTTGATACGTCGTGCTGTGCAGTTGGCCAAAGAAGCTGGACTGACAATAAGCATAGATATGGCAAGTTATAATGTCGTTGAAGCGAATCTGGACTTTTTAGGTGAAATTGTAAGTGAATATGTCGATATAGTTTTTGCCAACGAAGAAGAAGCACGTGCTTTTACGGGATTAGAGCCATTGGAGGCATTGTACAAAATCTCTGAACAATGTGCCATTTCTGTTGTTAAAGTAGGCAAGGATGGTTCATATATCAAGTCGGGTGATCAAGTCATTCGTATCCAACCACACACTGTCAATTGTATTGATACCACCGGTGCAGGTGATTTGTATGCAGCTGGTTTTCTTTTTGGACTTTCTAATGATTATTCACTAGAAAAGTGTGGAAACCTTGGTTCTTTTGTTTCAGCCAAAGTTGTGGAGGTACTTGGTGCTAAAATGCCTGAAAATGTGTGGAGTGATATTCATATTTCAATTTCGAGATTTTAGGTAGCTCCATCTGTTTGCCCAATTAAGATAGAATTATCATTTTTTTTAATCAAAACTATATTATTTACTGCTTTTGAATCATTCAAAAGATATTGCACATTGATTTTTTTATGGAAATAGATGAAGAATTGGTACGTTGTAGGCCGTGTGGCTATGTAATGAAAGAGAGTGAACTGAATGGCGGTGTTTGTCCTGCATGTGGATTACCTCACAATGTTTTTGAACCATATCGTGAAAGAGTATCTGCCAATCGGTTGTTTATTTTAAGTTTAGATATTCATCCCATTGCCATCCATTTATCACAGACATTTGTTGGGTTAATACCCTTACTGATCATGTTTCATTATGTTTTTCCGGGATACAGAGAGCAAATGATACATTCGGTGATTGATTTCTCCATTTTTATGTTGCCACTGTCATTGATACTATCTACCATTTCAGGAATAGTTGATGGTTTGACGAGGTTTAAGACGTTAAAAACACCACTTTTGGTGTCCAAAATCTATTATAGCATTGCCATCATGATTTTTTCTTTTGCGCAGTGGTTTACCTCTACGCCTGGAGAATATGATCTGATTACTTTGGCATTGAGTGGAGTGTCCCTATTTTGTGCTGTTAAGCTAGGGCTTATGGGGAAAAAGCTGTTGGATGTGATTTTGCCAGGAACCTATCAGATACGCAAAAAGAAGAAAGCAAAGCCTGCTCCTCGACCTGTGGTGCCAATACCTAAGGCTGAAAGCCTTGATGACTAACTACAACAATTAATAATTAATAATTAACAATTAATAATTGATGGCTTGAGGATTTTTTTTGTTTGAGAGTTGCTGTTGTTTTCCAGATGCCACCTTTTTACAATGCTGTTTTATAGAGTTTTAGTTTGCATTGAAAATAAAAAGTCCCCAAAGTTGATTTCAAACTTTGGGGACTTTTTATTTGTTTCGAGCTTATTTTTTCTCTGCGGCTTTTTCATCCATTTTCTTTTGGCAAGCTTTTTCTTCGCCTTTTTTGCAACAAGCAGTTTTGTCACCTTTTTTGCAACAAGCTTTGTTGTCTTTGTTACAACAAGTTTTTGCTTTTTCTGCTGGTTTAGCATCTTGGGCACTTACCATGACTGGTGCAAGCAAGAATGCTGATACAAACATTGATACAATTAGCTTTTTCATAATCATTTATTTTTTTGAGGGTTTAAATTTGATATATAACGCAAGTTAAACAATATTAGTTTATCTGTTTGTCTATTTTGCACATTTTGTGACTTTTTTACGATTTTTATTTTTTTTGAAGGCTTAATTAACTGAATGGAATTGGTGAAAATCTAAATTCATTTTTTAACTTTACTGACAAATATTAAATCCGAAGAGAAATGAAAAATTATTTGAAATTTAATTTGACAGCCGAAAAATTATTCCCTGTTATGTTTTTGATTATCATGTTGATAGCCATACCACTATTTTATATTATTTATGAGTTATCCCAATTTGATGCGACTTCATTCAAAGAAGTGTGGGTTTTGATTCCTATACTAGGAGGATTTATGATATTCCCAATTTTGTTGAGCTACTATGTAGAGAAAATGAAAATAGAAGGCTTTGAATATGAAGGCAAGTCAGTTGAGTTTAATGGTACGTTCAAGGAATTTGCAAAACAATTTTTTATCGGACTTTTCTTGTCAATAGTTACTGTTGGAGTTTATATCCCTTGGTTTATGACCAGGATGCAAAAGTTTTTTGTTGACAATTCGTCCTATGAGGGTTATCGTCCCGAATTCTTGGGAAAAGGATTAAAACTCTTCTTGATAATTACGTTCCTAGCTTTGGTGCCAAGTGTTTTTGGCAGTATTATGGATAAAGCTATCAATGTGTTTCATCAACCCTTACTAATTCTAGTAGTTGGTGGTGTGGTGATGGTAATTAAAATGATAATCATGTCGCCATTTTACTATTTCCAGTATAGATGGTATTTTGACGCACGGTTTAAGGGATTGACCATTCTTTGGAATACTGACACTTGGGATTCAATCCTTGAAATAATTAAACAAAGTTTACTTATGTTTTTAACCTTTGGCATCTATTTTCCAGTGGGTTATCTGAAATTATATAAATACTTTGCCGAACGAACTGTAGCCGTGAATGAAAATGAGAATTATCACCTTGGTTATGACCTTGAACCAATGGCTGATTTCAAATTTATCTGGGGACAAGCTCTAATGACAATCATCACCATCGGCATTTA